>DOWG01000070.1 GCA_003519685.1 Lachnospiraceae bacterium | reverse complement strand
AATAAGAATAATAACAATAAGAACAACAGCACACCGGTACAGCCTGCTAAGCCTACCCAGGCACCGGCTGACAATAAGGATACGCAGGATAACTCCGGTTTAAGCAGCTATGCCAATCAGGTACTTCAATTAGTTAATCAGGAACGTGCGAAAGCAGGATTATCTGCTCTTACAACCAATTCCACATTGACAGCCGCTGCCAACAAACGTGCACAGGAAACAAAGCAATCCTTCTCTCATACAAGACCGAATGGAACAAGTTTTTCAAGCGTATTAAAGGAATACAATATTTCTTACCGTACTGCCGGTGAAAATATTGCCTACGGACAAAGAACTCCAAGCGAAGTAGTAAATGGCTGGATGAATTCCCCGGGACACAGAGCTAACATCTTAAATGCTGACTTTAATAAAATTGGGATCGGCGTATATGAATCGAATGGGACGATCTACTGGTCTCAGTTGTTTACAAACTAATTACGAATTCCTATTATCCTCTCCTTCTAAATAAATAGATATATTGGCAAGCCGTTTGCTTGTCACAGATAAAAAAGCAAATAAAGCAGTAAAATAATTCACTTTCTAATGAAAAACCTGCTATGTAAAGCGGTCACATGCATAGACCGCTTCGCATAGCAGGTTTTTGCTTCCCTACGGCAGGTAAGTAATGCCGGTGGCAGTTTATAGTTTTAATTATTGCGGGGTGCATCCAATATAACTCTGAACAAGCTTCAGGGTATTTTCAAGACCTTTTCTATGGGTTCGCTCCATTCCGTGGGAAGCATGCACTCCCTGACCAATTAAAGCTCCCCGTATATTATTACCGCCATGCAATGCCGAGGAAACATCGGAACCGTAATGTGGGAATATATCAACAGCATAGTCAAGCTTATGCTCCTTTGCAAGAGATATCAAGCGGTTTGTCATCTCATAATCATATGGTCCGGAGGAATCCTTCGCACAGATGGATACGCTATATTCATTCCCATTCAGATCATCTCCGATTGCTCCCATATCGACTGCAAGAAATTCCGTAATATCCTCCGGAAGCCAGCTTGCGCCAAAGCCCACTTCCTCGTAATTGCTGATTAATATTTTCAGCTTTTTCTCGGGAACTGCTTTTCTTTCCGACATATCCTTCAGCAGACCAAGCAATACTCCTACGGAAGCCTTATCATCCAAATGTCTGGATTTAACAAAGCCTTTCTCGGTATATTGGAACTTAGGATCAAAGCTGATATAGTCACCGTTTCCAATTCCTAATGCCTTCACATCCTCCCTGTTCCTAACGATTTCATCGAGACGTACTTCCATATTTCGGTCCGAACGCTCCAGCGTTTTTGCATCATCAAAGGTATGAATGGAAGGGCTCTTTGCAAGTATCGTTCCGGTATAGGTTCTTCCATCCCTGGTATGTACCTTACAGTAGCTGCCTTCCACGCTATGCATGGTATATCCGCCGACAAGCGTGAATTTAAGCATACCCTCCCCGCTTATGGAGCGTACCATCGCACCCAAAGTATCCACATGGGCGGATAATCCTATGGTTTCCTCCGTTCTGCCCTCGACTGTTATGATCAGCCCGCCTTTCCGGCTGTTCTCACAGGCATAGCCAAATCCTTCTGCCTCCGCCCTTACAAAATCCATCACTTCCTTGGTAAATCCGGAAGGGCTTGGAATGTTCACCAGGGTTTCTATTGTATGAATGATATAATCCATTATTTCCATTGTTTTAAGCTCCATGCCAGAGTATAATCTTATCCACGGGGGATTTCATTTCTTCCCTCATTTCTGCATCCTATCTCTAACATGTTCTCCTTTCCTTATGTTTTCCTTTCATTGTCCCTTATGTTTTCCAGTACATTTTCTTTTACATTTTCGCTTATTTCATCCCTTGTATTCCCCTTATCCCGTTCTTTACCTATCCGCTTATTTCATCCTTACATTTTTGCTTATTTCATCCCCTGTATTTCCTGTTATTTCATTCTTTTAGTTACTGTTCACACCCACCATGTATACCATGTTATGATTTTGACAAATGATATCCAATAAGGAGTATTTAAAGCGAAAGCGTCTCCGAATTCGGATACATTTGACGAAATCATAGGATAGACTTTGCCCCGGTGTGAATAGTAACTGCCGCAGTCTTCCTGCGGAAGCATTTACTCTTTGAAAGTTCCGTTTTTTTACTTTCTCACCGGAAGCTTATGGGTAAAGATCTCTGCCCATGCCGGAAGAAAGCCTGCTTTTATAGCAACACTTTGCGAAACCGAATGGGATTCACTTGTTCCATAGAACGGTACTTTTTTACGCCTTATTATCTCCTGCTTGATCAAAGCAGTCAGATTTGCCGCCAGCCCATGACCACGGTATTCCGGTAATACATCAATACCGATTTGCCACATATATTTCCCGTCTGCACTCGCTCCCGCCATACCAATCATTTTCTCTTTATCAAAGGCAGCAACGGCAAGCATATCCGGCTGGGTTTCTGAAAACATAAGGGCATTGCCAAATGGATTCTTTTCTTTAAATGGAAGAATCTCATCTTTTTCATACCATTTAACATTGCAAATTGGTTCTACAATCCCTGCATCCATATCCGGTAAGAAATATATATGGGTGTCTAAAATCTCCCTGCCCTGCTCATTCATTTTACGATCTATTTCCCTAAGATTTTTAAAAGAGCAGAACCACTCCGGTGACGCATCTTTAAAAAATTCCTTTGCCCAGGGATAAATCGTTTCATCCGCCATAATAAACAATTCGCCAAAGCTTGTTATAGCTCTAAAAAATAATTCATTATGATAGATTCGGGCACCTGGAAGCTTCTTTGCCCGGTTAATATGTATTCCATGTTTTCCAAGCTGCGTCGGATTCTTCCCTTCAAGACAGTTGCAATCCAGACAAAATTGCTTTTTTGCCAATAACAAGATGTTTTTATCAATTCTCACTTTCCAATCCTCATCTTCCCAACAAAATCATATCTATCATAAACACTTTACGGAAAACCGCACAGTTAATGATAATCTCTCCTTCTAATTTATCATATTCCTCCAGCCAATACAATTTTTAAATTTTAAAATAAAGTTGAAGACAAATGCTGTTTGCTATCGTTATAATATAAGAAAGGTGAAAGGGGGCGGAAATAATCAGTACGGAGCAATATTATGAATATCTAATTGATACCTATCAGAATTTAGTTTACTCCATATGCTTTAAAATCGTTCGGGATTACTTTGAAGCCGAGGACCTTGCCCAAGAAACCTTCCTTTCCGCCTATAAGAATTTGGCTGCCTTTGATCAACAATATGAAAAGGCCTGGCTCTGCCGCATAGCAACGAATAAATGCTTAGACTATCTAAAACGGGCAGAGAGGAAAACCTTTCCGACAGAGGATGAATATTTTCTGACGCAGCAAAACCGGGCGCCTTCCCCAGAAGAAAACATTCTGGAGACGGAAGTCAGAAAACAACTGTATGAGCGCTGCTCCCTATTAAAAACCCCATACCGGGAAGTCGCACTGGATTATTTTTATAAGGAACTGTCCGTAGCTGAAATTGCATCAAAAACAGGGAAAAACCGAAAGACCATACAGACGCAGATTTATCGGGCGAAAGCGATGTTAAAGAAAAAATACTTAGAAGGGGGGCAATTATATGGTTGATAATAAGTTAAATTTGCAAACGGATCCCTATGACGTAAAGAAGCACATTTCCCAGACCGATTTATCTTTTTTTCTGCAAGATAAGATGAGCTCCGAAGAAAAAGTAACCTTTCTGGAACATATCTGCTCCTGCGATTATTGCTCCGATTTACTGGCGCAAAGCATAGAAGCGGAACTAATAACTGCCCCTGTCGATATGAAGGCAAATATTATAAGTACCATAAGCCGGCCGGATCAGCTTGTTGCGAAAAAAGTGAAGGAGGTTTCCAAACGAATGCAGTTTCTTCTGTACAGCCTAAAAGTCAGTGCTGCTGCCATCGGAGCCCTGATCGTTTTACTTGCTATGAATGTAAATTATACACCGAATAGTCCCAGCCGGACAGAAATACGAAAGGAGATTTCAATCGACCGGTATAACGCACCATCCATTACTGCTTCCATAAGGAGTAACATGGATGACCTAAGTAATCGTATCTTAGAATTTTCCAATATTATTATGAACAAGGAGGTTTTCGAATATGATCAAAAAGAAAAATAGCTTTTTAACTTTTATTTTCTCTCTGATTCCAGGAGCAGGGCAGATGTATTTGGGGTTCATGAAGAGAGGGCTTAGCTTAATGTCATGCTTTTTCTTCATTATTTTAATCGGAGTTTGGCTAAATATCTCACCCTTTCTAGTGCTGCTCCCTCTGGTATGGTTCTATAGTTTCTTCGATACCCATAACCTTCGATCCATACCGGATGATGAATTTTATGCAATGGAAGATAATTATTTATTTTTATCCAACCTTCCAAAAGATAAATCGATCCTTCTACAAGGTAAATATCGCAATATTTTAGCTGTCGTACTTATCATACTGGGATCTTCGATTTTGTGGAATAACACTTACGAGATTTTTCGAAAATATCTGCCGGGCTTTTTACGCAGTTTCGGCTACTATTTACCGCAGTTCATTGTAGGCATTGCAATTATTCTGTTTGGTGCTTACCTGATCAAAGGTAAAAAGATCGAACTGACCAAGGACGATAATAAGCAAAAGGAGTCCGATTCATTCGTTGTAAATAATTTTACAGGCAAAAAGGAGGATGACAATAATGAAAACTCATAAAGTCGGCACCTTTACCCTGGGAGCCTTACTGATCCTATTCGGTATCCTCTTTCTGCTGCGTATTTTCTTTACAAACTTATCCTATACATTTATTTTCCGGCTATGGCCGATTATCTTCATCAGTCTGGGAGTTGAAATACTGGTTTCGAATCACAGGCAGTCCGACGAAAACGCTGCGCTTGTATATGATAAAACTGCATTTGCATTAATCATTATACTGTCCATTTTCGCCATGGGTATGGCAATTGCAGAAGTATGTATGAATTATGCAAATGCACGGATCGGCCTGTTCTAAAGATGATGCCGCATTTTCATTTGCATCCATACAAAGAGGGTCTGTGCTCCTCCTGTGATCACAGACCCTCTTCTATTATTTCATTCCTATTCGCTTTGTAACATCCCTTCGGTGCCGCAGCATCCGGCGGGACTCCTTTTCAAGATTATTCAATAGGAATATATTTCTTTGTTTCAACTTCCTCCGCGTTTTTATCCTTTGGTAATACGATGCTAAGAACACCGTTGGAGAAGGATGCATGTACGTCTTCTTCCTTCAGATAATCTCCGACATAAAAGCTTCTTCTGCATTTGCCGCTGTAGCGTTCTCTGCGTACATACCTGCCATCCTCTGCTTTCTCATCCTTACTTTCCTGCTTGTCTGCATAGATTGTTAAATAGCCGTTCTTCAGCTCTGCATGAATATCCTTTTTATCATATCCGGGAAGCTCTATGTCCAGCTGATAATCATTTCCTAAGTCCTGAACATCGGTATTCATTAATCTGGAGCCATTTCCCATGTAGTTAAATGGGAAGCTAAAATTAAACATATCATCAAAAAAGTTGTCTGCAAAATTGTTTTCAAAAATGCTCGGTAGTAACATAAGCCATTCCTCCTTAAAAAAATTATTTATCTTAATTTTTATTGTTACCTTTTTAAAATATTTTATTGATCCTACCCTATTCAAAAATCCTTTGAATTTATATTTCTATCCGGAAGTCTATCTGCCTCTAGGCAATTGCAATCATTCCATTATGAGAGGTTTCCTTTGCCTCTGTTTTGGGAATGATCAAACGTAACACCCCACGTTTATAGGCTGCTTTAATGTCTTCCTGATTTGCCTGATGCCCAATGAAAAAGCTTCTTTTATAGGCTCCGGAGTACCTTTCCTGACGAAGATATCTTGCATTCTTCCTATCCTTCTCTTTCTTCCTGACCGCAGATATAATCAAGTAACCATCCTCCAGATATGCTTTGATATCGTCCTTACCAAATCCCGGAAGATCTATATCAAGTATATAAGCATCTTTCCTTTCTCTTACATCACTTTTCATAGGATAACTCTTTTTCGATCGTAACATACCCATTCCTCCCTGCTGCAAATGTTTACTTCATCGAAATTATAATTAAAAGATTTTACATAAAGTAAATTTGTTTTTACAGTGATGATTGCTTTCTTACGGAAGCTTCTCAACGCTGCTTTGATTGTGGTCTGTTTTATTTGTTCTATGTGTACTATAACACCTATTATTAGCACTGTCAATAGGTGAGTGCTAATTTCACAAAAAGTTCACAATTGAATTACATTAAAAGGATTTAAATTCCTTTGTAATGTTGCTTTCTTCCATTTTTAGATATATAATGATAATGTAACCTACATTTCCGATATATAAAGGAGGAATTAATTATGAAGAAAGCTTTAATATGTATAACATTAATTTGCTCTATGCTGTTATGTAGTACTTCTGCAAATGCAAAGCAGTCAACTAAAATCTCTGATATTGTATCTTTACATTCTGAGAATGCTCTCTTTTCAGATTTAGCATACAATATAGATGCTGAAGTTATTAACTTTATTAAGAAAAGTGGTGTCAACATAACAGATTCTAGTCTCATTGAGTTAATTCCAATAGACGATCAAAAATCGCTTCAAGCAAATCGTACAAACGATAGCACTAATATATTATGTGTAAAAAACATTATAGGTAATATTATAGAATGCACTTATATTACATCATTTGAATATAATTCTATTGGGCAATTAAGTATTGCTAGTTATCCAGAAATTTTTACAAGCAGCGCTAATGGATCATCAACTGGAGAGACTTTTCCTTGGCCAGACTATTATCCAATAACAGTTACAGGCGGTATATATTACGAGCTTTTTCAAGATGATTTTGGATATCCTTATTATCGACCTATAGATTGCAGCGTTAGAATAGCGAGTATTGATTCTGACGTATCTTGCTCATATATTAACGGAACCTACTCGTGTATAGGTAAACTAGTCGATCCTACGACATTTACTCAATTAGGTAATGAAACATATACTCATGTAATATCTGCTCATGCTTCAATGCCTCAATTATATTATAGTTATTTTGGCAATAATCCATTAGTTGGTAAAGCGATCGACTGCTTTGGTGACATTGATGCAGGTTATTCTTATAATATTGTCTTCACTTGCAATGGTGAACTTTATAGTTATACACCTATAAAGTAATTCACTCGACTTCTCAGGAGGCAGGATATGAATAAAAAAATTATTCTTATTCTTTCATTATGTATTGTATTCCTATCGATATCGATTTCTTTCCTTTTGATTCACAAACCCTCCTCGGTTGATATTTCACCGGAGCAGATTGTCAAGCTCATTGATAAAGATGAGAAATATTTATACAAGACATTAAAAATTTCGAAATCCGATGTGGAAGAAATTAACTCGGAGGTTTCCATGCCAACGAAATCCTTTCACGTTCAAGATTTTGACTGTCGACTGCAGTTTCGGGTATTAGATGAGGCTAACACACTATTCAGCTTTACTTATATCTTTCAGAATCAACCGTTAGATCAAATATATTCCTGGGTATGTGATCAAAAGGATATCCTTACTTCCTATTTTAGAACAGAAAGCACCTATCCAAAGCCAAAATTTATTGATCGGTCGAAGCCATTTCAAAATGGATATTATTCGCAGTATGGTGACGGATGGGTCATAGATAGCGAAAAGGATGCGCGAATTTATTTGACGGTTGAAGCTTTTGAATCAGACGAAGGAGATCAAGTTGTCCGAGTCTCCATCTTCCGGTCACTCTTTCTCTAATTAAGCTTTTAGAAGATAGGGATTTTTACAAAACAATGCAAATGCTACAAGAGTGTCTGTGATCTTCCTATAATACAGGAGGTTTATTGAAAGATGAATTGTCCGTTTTGTCTTTCAATAAACCTCCTGCATTCCTGAAGTATCTAGGTATTCCAATACACCTAAGCAGATCGCCCATGCCATTTTGCCCTGATACTCTTCATTACATAACAGATCGGCTTCCTTTCGATTCGATAGAAAGCCGCATTCCACAATAACCAATGGACATTTCGTATTCTTTAGTAAATAGTAGCTGCTGTTCGATTTTGCCAATCTATGATTTCCATCATTAATTGTCTTTTTAATCCGTTCCTGCAGGATTTCTGCGAGTATCTTTCCTTCCTCCGAATTGGCATGATAAAAGACCTGCGCCCCCTTGATGCTTTCCTGCGGATAGCTATTCTGATGAATGCTGATTGCCATGCAGGGATCACTTGAATTAATAATAGAAACTCTTTTTTTCATATCCGCTCTCTTCTTATCTTGGTCGGATGCCTGATACAGCCCTTTGCCGTCTTCTCTGGTCATAATAACCTTAATATTATTTTGTTCAAGATATCTTTTCAATTTGAATGCGATGCTCAGATTAATGTCTTTCTCTAATGCTTTATTAATCCCAACTTTGCCCGGATCAAAGCCGCCATGACCGGCATCGATCACTACCGTAACACCGCTCTTTTTCTGTGCCAGTATATATTTAATTGTTTTGATACCCTTTTCTGAAAACAAGGCACATAGCAGGAATATGATACCCAAAAAAACAACATTAAAATACTTTCTTTTCATATCGATACACTTTTTATTTCATTATTAGAATATATTCAAGCACAGGTCAAAATATAAACCTGTCTCCTGTTATATTCGATTGCTTTCATTTCATATAATTTATATGAATTTGAATAGGTGGTGTGGCTATGTTAAATAAGTCAAAAGTGAAACATTATTTCAGTATTTTCTTTTTTTCTGCTGCTTTTACTATGGTAGGATATTCTATAGCAAGAAATTTAATTGAAATCTCTGCGGTATCTTCTGCAAATCAATCGGTATGCGTACCGATCCTTATGTATCATCGGGTAATTGACAATAATTTGGGGAAAGATACCATTAGTCCATGTGAATTTGAAAGCGATCTGAAATATTTGGCAGAGAATAACTATAACACGATAACCATGACGCAGCTGATCAATTATGTCTATGATGGGGAGGAATTACCTCCGAATCCGATTATCCTATCCTTCGATGACGGGTATTTTAGTACCTATAAAAATGTATTTCCTCTGCTGCAAAAATATAATTCTAAGATCGTTCTGTCAATTATCGGAAAAAGCACGGATGATTTTTCCAAGGTCTGCGATACGAATGTCAAATATGCTCATTTAACATGGGAACAGATCAATGAAATGGCGGAATCCGGACTTGTAGAAATTCAAAATCATTCCTATAATTTACATAAAGTGAATAAAGGACGGTATGGCTGCTATATTATGCAAAATGAACCTTTTGAAGATTATGAACAAGTATTAACCAAAGATATCACCACATTACAGAGTAAAATAGAATCTGCCATTAATTTCACTCCAAATACCTTCACTTATCCCTACGGAAAGTATTGCAATGATACCGAGGTCGTCATTAAAAAACTGGGGTTCAAATCGACTCTTTCTGTAAAATTCGGTGTAAATATAGTACAAAAGAAAAATCCAGAATCCTTATACGGACTAAAAAGAATATGCAGATCCCATAACCAGCCGATCAGTAAGCTCATCAAGGATGGTTTGGAGACGCTTAAATATCGAAATTAGCTTAACGAGATAAGCGCTAATCAATAACTTTAATTGATGTAATAACCGGCTGATCTTCCGGATTCACAGCTCCGTTTTCATCCTGCACCGGGGTATCTTCACAAATTGCATCTACAATTTCCATCCCTTCCGTCACATAGCCAAAGACCGCATATTCCCCATCCAGATAAGTGCTGTCCTGATGCACAATAAAGAACTGAGAGCTGGCGCTATCCATATCCCTGGCCCTGGCCATAGATATAGCTCCTCTCGTATGGGATAACGGATTATCCACTCCGTTAGAGGTAAATTCGCCCTTGATCGTTTTATCGGAACCGCCGGTACCATCTCCCTTCGGATCTCCGCCCTGGATCATGAAATCCGCAATAATTCTATGGAAGGTTAACCCATCGTAGAAGCCTTCCTTGGCCAGATTGATAAAGTTTGTCACGCTTATTGGCGCATGATCTGCATCCAGTTCAACCGAGATGGTTCCATAATCTGCGATTTCAATTTCTGCATGATGCTTCCCGGATAAATAATCCCCGGAAGCATCTTCCTTTTCTTTCTTTTTACTGCATCCGGTTACAGCAAAGATTGCCGTACAAATCATAAGTAATATTATAGTTAGTTTTTTTCTGTTCATCCTATCGCTCCTCGTATCATACACGTTTGTAAAAAAATGTTACAGTTCCTTTCCGGATAATAGCTTGGTTCTATGCAGAAAATTATAGCAAAAGAGGTATACATAATCAATTCTTTCTAAAGAAGTTCACAAAATAATCACATAGCTGCACCAGGTCGGCCATGTGATTATCTTGCTGCGCCATGCATGGCGCATAACTATATATAGAGAATATCAACTGAGGATATCATAACCTTGTCTTTACTATAGAAAATAGGACACACCTGCTTCAAAGATGTGCTGGTTTTGCTCCCCTGCGATATTGACCGCAACCGCATCCCCTCTGCGCTCCGAATGCGCCATCTTACCGAAGATTCTTCCGTCCGGACTGGTAATTCCTTCAATCGCACAGAAGGATCCGTTAGGATTGAAATCCTCGTTCATGGTCGGGTTACCGTTTAGATCTGCATATTGGGTAGCAACCTGCCCATTTGCATAGAGCTTCTCAATCCATTCCTTACTTGCAACAAAGCGTCCCTCTCCATGGGAAGCAGGGATTGCATATATACCGCCAAGCTCTGCCAGTCTTAACCATGGAGATTTATTGGAAACCACCTTCGTATATACGGATTTTGAAATATGGCGTCCAATCTTGTTGGTTGTAAGCGTAGGGGAATCCTCTTTTTGTGAGGTTATCTCACCGTATGGCACAAGTCCAAGCTTAATCAATGCCTGGAAACCGTTGCAGATACCAAGAGCAAGGCCGTCCCGTTTCTTTAAAAGATCATTTACGGCATCCTGAATACGTACATTGCGAAATGCCGTTGCGATAAATTTCCCGGAACCGTCCGGTTCATCTCCGGCTGAAAAACCTCCGGGGAACATAAGAATCTGCGCATGCTTGATCGCCGTTTCAAATGCTTCAACGGATTCCCGGATATGATCTGCCGTCAGGTTTCTAAATACTATGGTTTCCACCTCTGCGCCGGCATTTTCAAACGCCCGCAGAGAATCATATTCGCAGTTCGTTCCCGGGAAAACCGGCAGGAATACCTTCGGTTTTGCCGCCTTCTGATTCCTAACATAGACTTTTTTAGCATCATATAGCCTTGTCTCCAAAGGCTGCTCTTTATCCGAAGCATGCGCTTCCTTATCTTCCGTATGCGTCGGATATACCATTTCCAAGGTTTCCGTCCAAGCCTTTAACGCTTCCTCTAATGGTATCGTTACATCGCCGCAGATAAATGCTTCCTCATCGAGGACGGTCCCGATGATTCGAACTTCCGCCGCTTCGGACACTTCCTTTAATTCAACCGTTTTCGACGGTATCTTGAAGCCATAATCCGCAAGGGATTCTACGGTTTCCCCGGTCATTTCCACAAGGATGGAACCGTAATCCGAGCGGAACAAATCCTTTCGGGTCAACGAAGCATTTATTTTAACTCCCAGCTTATTGCCAAAGGCCATCTTACTGATCGCTTCCGCCAACCCGCCAAAACCGATGGCATATGCAGACGCAATCTTACCTTCTTTGCTCAGAGTATTTATCCTTTGATAGAGGGATATTACCTGTCCATAATCCGGCAGATCATAAGTATCTCTGCGGATTCTAAATTCCACAAGGAGATTGCCTGACTTCTTCAGCTCTGTCGTAACGACATCACCGCTCTTTGCCACATCCACAGCAAAGGAAACCAGTGTCGGCGGAACATCAATATCATTAAAACTGCCGGACATACTGTCCTTACCGCCAATGGAGGGAAGTCCCAGCTTGACCTGTGCATCATAAGCACCTAAAAGTGCTGTCAGAGGCTCTCCCCAACGTTTCGGATCCGTACCCAGCCTGCGGAAGAACTCCTGAAAGGTAAAGCGTATCCGGGTAGGATCACCGCCTGCTGCCACAATCTTAGCAACCGAAGAAAGGATGGCATAGATCGATCCATGGAACGGTGACCAGCTGGACAGATAGGGATCAAACCCATAGCTCATCATGGTTACCGTATCACACCTTCCCTGCAGGATCGGAAGCTTTGCTGTCATGGTCTGAATCGGTGACAGCTGATATTTTCCTCCGTAAGGCATCGTTACGGTTGCCGCACCGATCGAACTGTCGAACATCTCAACCAGACCTTTTTTGGAGCAGACATTTAACGCTGCCAATGATTTTAGCCAGCTTGTCTTCAGATCGGTGTCCTCAGAAGATATCCCCGGAGCACCCATCTTAAAATAGTTCTCCTCCGGGAGAGGTACCGGTACATAAGCGGCTGCCTCCTGGTGGGCACCATTGGTATCCAGAAAGGCTCTGGAAATATTAACGATTTCCTTTCCTCTCCAGGTCATGATAAGCCTTGGGGCTTCGGTAACCTCTGCAACCACCACCGCTTCTAAGTTCTCTTCCTCCGCATAGGCAAGCATTTGCTTCACATCCTGCGGATTTATTACAATTGCCATTCTCTCCTGGGATTCGGAGATTGCAAGCTCGGTTCCATCAAGGCCGGCATATTTCTTCGGAACTTTGTCCAAGTCAATGCAAAGTCCATCAGCCAGTTCCCCGATTGCCACGGATACACCGCCTGCGCCAAAATCGTTGCATTTCTTAATTAACCTGCTGACTTCTTCCCTGCGAAACAATCTCTGAAGCTTTCTTTCCGTAGGTGCATTTCCCTTTTGAACCTCCGCACCGCAGGTTGTAATGGAATCCGTCGTATGACTCTTGGAGGAACCGGTTGCGCCGCCGCAGCCGTCCCGTCCGGTTCTGCCTCCCAGCAATATAATTACGTCACCCGGTTCCGAATTCCCGCGAATTACATTTCTTCTTGGAGCCGCTCCCATCACTGCGCCTATTTCCAATCGCTTCGCTACATACCCCGGATGATATACCTCATCTACCAAGCCGGTTGCCAGACCGATCTGATTCCCATAGGAGCTATAGCCGGCGGCCGCTCCAGTACAGATCTTCCTCTGGGGCAGCTTTCCCTTTAAAGTCTCCTTGATCGGAACCCTGGGATCTGCCGCTCCGGTAACCCGCATTGCCTGGTATACATAGCCTCTTCCCGATAAGGGATCTCTTATCGCACCGCCAAGACAGGTAGCGGCACCGCCGAAGGGTTCAATCTCCGTCGGATGGTTATGGGTTTCATTTTTAAAGAAAATCAGCCACTCTTCGGTCCTGCCGTCAATCTCAACCGGCACGATAATGGAGCAGGCGTTGATTTCATCGGATATCTCCATATCCTCCAGCTTGCCCTCCGCCCTCAATTTCTTCATTCCAAGCAGAGCCAGATCCATAAGAGAGATATCTTTGCCGTCCCTATCCCGGTAAAGCTTCTCCCGCTCCGCAATATAACTGTGGTAAGCCGCCCTAATCGGCTCGGTATAATAGCCCTCTTCAAATTGGATATCCTTCAGCTCGGTCAGGAAAGTCGTATGGCGGCAATGGTCCGACCAGTAGGTATCTAAAACCCGAATCTCCGTCATGGAAGGGTCCCTTTTCTCTGTCTGATTAAAATAGTTCCGGATATGCTTAAAATCCTCTATGGTCATTGCCAGATGAAGAGATTGGTATAATTCCTGCAGCTCGTCCTCTTTTAATCCTCGGAAGCCTTCCAGAATCCGAACATCCTCCGGCTCCTCAAATTCAGTTACAAGCGTTTCCGGTTTTACCTCATCGGTCTCTCTGGA
>DOWG01000100.1 GCA_003519685.1 Lachnospiraceae bacterium | reverse complement strand
ATATTATAGACTTTGTTGGGGTGTGAACAGTAACGAACTTTCGTCTTTACAGATAACGAGGTGCTAATTGAATTGAAATTTTGGTATGGGTGTCATAAGTTATTTTAAGATTTTTTGTTGATTGTGATGAGATAGGTGCACAAACAGGTTGACAATCTGGATAGTATATAATAATATACAGATATCAGCTAATATATACAGCATACCTGTTGATATATATTACGAAGTAAAACAAAATATTTACATGCAAGGAGAACTAATATGCCATATCCTATAAAAGAGATTATGCCAGAACTTAGAAATACTCTAAGCGCCATAGAGAAGGCGGTCTATCAGAAGATTCAACCTTTGGAAATTACCATATGGAAGACCAAAGAACCGGTCTCCTTTGAAGAGCGGTGCAGCGGAGAGAGGAAAAGTCTTGCAGTCGGTGACAGCTGGGGAGAGATCTGGGATTGTGCCTGGTTTCATTTTACAGGAGAGCTTCCCTCCGGTGCTGCCGGGAAAAAAGTAGTATTACTTATTGATATCAGCGGGGAAGCCTGCTTGTTTGATTCCGAGGGCTGCCCGGTTCAGGGACTCACGAATGTCAACTCAGAATTTGATCTAAGACTTGGAAGGCCCGGTAAAAGGGTGGCAGAGATCACGGATTGCGCACGCGGCGGTGAAATCATCGATCTGTGGGCGGATGCAGGCTGTAATGACCTTTTCGGAAGATATAAGAACCGGGGACGTATTATTGACGCTGATATCGCGACCTGTAATGAGGAAATGAGAAAGCTTTCTTATGATTTTGAAGTATTGTTTGATTTAATGAACAATTTGCCGGAAAACAGCGCAAGGTTACATAGTATTCTGCATTCTCTGAATCGTGCTTCGTTGGTTTTAAATGAGTACTCCGAAGAGGAAGCGCGGCGTGCCAGAGAGATTCTTGCCGTTGAACTTGCTAAAAAGGGCGGCGACGCATCCTTGACGGTCCGTGCGATCGGGCATGCACATATTGATCTTGCGTGGCTGTGGCCGATCCGTGAGACGAGGAGAAAAGCGGCAAGGACATTTTCTACCGCTCTGATGATGCTGGATAAATATCCGGATTATGTATTTGGCGCCAGCCAGCCGCAATTATATGCCTGGGTTCAGGAGGACTATCCTGCTCTATTTGAAAAAATAAAGCGCAAGGTGAAGGAAGGCCGATGGGAAGCCCAGGGTGCCATGTGGGTAGAAGCAGATACCAATATTTCCGGAGGGGAAGCATTGGTTAGGCAGATTCTATATGGAAAAAGATATTTTGAACGGGAATTTGGTCAGGAGATGCGTGTGTTGTGGCTCCCCGATGTATTCGGTTATTCCGGTGCTTTGCCTCAGCTGCTGAAAAAATCCGGAGTGGATTATTTTATGACCATCAAACTGTCCTGGAACATACATAATAAGTTCCCGCACCATACGTTTCTATGGTCCGGAATTGATGGCAGTGAGGTCCTTGCACACATGCCTCCGGAGGGTACCTATAATTCGGCGGCATCCCCAACCTCTATCCACACGGCTGAGGAGGAATATTTTGAGAAGGGAATAGCCGACGACTGTCTGATGCTCTTCGGCATCGGAGACGGCGGAGGCGGCCCCGGAGAAGAGCATCTGGAAAGGCTGGAAAGAGAACGTAATCTTGAAGGGCTTATTCCGGTCAGGCAGGAGCCAAGCATTCAATTTTTTGACCGGTTATCCTTAAAACGCCCGTATTTGAAGAAATGGCAGGGAGAGCTTTATCTGGAGAAGCACCAGGGAACCTATACATCACAGGCAAGGAACAAACGCTATAATAGAAAGCTGGAATATGGGCTCCGGGAACTGGAATTTATCCTGGTGCTGGCACAGCTTCGGAAAGACAATCCATACCCTACAAGTGAACTGGAAAGGCTATGGAAGGAACTACTTCTGTATCAATTCCATGACATTTTGCCCGGCTCCTCCATTCATAGGGTTTATGAGGAATCCTTAAGCCGTTATGCACAGATGGAGAAGGAGATCGGTACAATGCTGCAGGAAGCATACCGAAAGCTTGGCGTTAACGGTCCCTGTGTATTCAATACTTTATCCTGGAAAAGAAAGGAATGGGTGCGGTTTGGGGACCATTGGATCCAAGTCGAGGCAGAGCCCATGGGGGTTACTGCTTTGGATGGGAAGGCGTGTCCGCACTATGAGAAGGACAGTCAATTCCCGAAGGCGACGGAGAACAGCCTGGAAAATGGTATCCTCCTGGTAAGCTTCCATCCGGACGGTTCGATTAAATCCATATATGATAAAGAGAGAGAACGGGAAATTTTAGACCCAGAGCAACCAGGGAACAAGCTGGCAGTTTATTATGATAACGGTGATGCATGGGATTTTTCCATTCAATACAGGCAAAGGCCACCGATGGCATGCGAGCTGATTTCCTCCGAGGCATCTGTGGATGGTCCGAAAGGGCAGATCGTACAGGTTTATCAATTCCATGACTCACGGATAGAGCAGAAGATTGTTCTGACGGAGGGCAGCCGCAGGCTGGATTTTGTTACCAAGGTAGACTGGCACGAAAGCCGGAAGATGCTGCGAACCTCCTTCCCGCTGCAAGTAAAGGCGCAGGAAGCCACCTGTGACATCCAATTCGGTTCGGTGAAGCGTCCTACACATAGCAATACCGGTTTTGACATGGCAAAGTATGAAATATGCGCTCACAAATGGGTGGATCTGTCGGAACCCGAATATGGGGTAGCCCTTTTGAATGATTGTAAATATGGTTACAGCGTGAAGGATAGCATTCTGGATCTGAACCTTCTGCGAAGCCCGCAATATCCGGATGAGGATGCGGATCAGGGATCCCATGAGTTTACCTACAGTCTGTATCCCCATGCAGGGGATGAGGTGACCGGAAAAGTAGCGCAGGCCGCCTATGAATTGAATATACCGCTTCGGATACAAGCGCAGGAGACGGATGCCGGTGCTATTTCCAATACGGCTTTCAGTTTTATCCAGACAGACAGTGATCACATCGTGGTTGAAACCGTGAAAAAGGCAGAGGATAGCAATCATATCATTGTACGTTTGTATGAATGCCACGGCACGACCACTGCGGCAACGATAAAATTAGGTATGCCGCCTAAGCAGGTTGCTTTGGCGGACCTGATGGAACAGGAGAAGCTTCCTCTTGAATTGTGTGGAAACGAAGTGCAGCTTATCTTTAAGCCATTCGAAATACACACGTTAAAAATTCTATATTAATATTCAAATAAAAAGGAGACTATTAAAAGATGAAATTAAGAGCACCTGCAACACCCCTTATCACGATTGATCCATATTTTAGTATCTGGTCGGCACAGGATACGCTGAATGCCGGGGAAACCATCCA
>DOWG01000242.1 GCA_003519685.1 Lachnospiraceae bacterium | reverse complement strand
GATTTGAGGATCAAAAGCCTTCCCAACAAATCGTCTTCTTCAATTTGCACTAATCAAAGGAAAATGGGGAGTAATAGAAAACATATTTTGATGTGCAACTGTTTGAAGTCGTTGGCACTATTATTTATCCTAATTCATTATCATTGAAATATCCAATTAATTCATATATAATATTTTTAGTTAGAGAAACTGTATAAATTCTTCTATGCAACTTCGATTAGTACTTATAAAATGCGCTTGCTAAGCTTCACTTGAAAGATGTGATTATATATAAGTAAAAAAGAATGGAGTTGAAACTATGCCTTGGTGTCCAAAATGCAAAACAGAATATCGGAAAGGTTTTACCACCTGTTCTGACTGTAATACCCCACTGGTAGAGAAATTGGTTGACGAGGAAATGATCCCTTTTTTTCAGGCAGAAGAAAAACGTATCGCTGATAAATTAGTCCGCTATTTCGAGTACTCTGGGTTACCATCCGATATCAGGTATTACGAGGATAATCAGATCTATGTAGTATCCGTCCCTGCCAAAAAGCAGGCGGAGGCAAAGAAACTGTACCAGGCCTTCTACTTTGTGGAAAGGGAAAAAGCCGAAAATGACAAGATGGATGACAGTTCAATTGACAATAGTAAACTTCATATACCGGCAGAAGAAAACGATACTAAAGAGCAAGCTGACGCTAAGGATACCGGCATTCCAATGAAAGCAGCAATCAAAGAAACAGTGGTTCCGGAAAATATCAGCACAGAGGATACGGCAGATGCGGTTTCGGAGGATACCGGCACAGAGAATACGGAGGATGCGGTTCCGGAGGATACCGGCACAGAGAATACGGAGGATGCGATTCCGGCAGATACCGGCACAGAGGATACAGTAGGTGCGGTTTTTGAGGATACCACGGAAGAAGAAACCGATAACTTCTCTTCTGTCGATGAGGTACCGCCGGAATACAATCCCGATGAGGAGGAGGGACCGGTAACCTACATGCTGAAATCGGAACAATATAAGGATCTTAATGCTACATTTTGGATCTTTCTCATCTTTGGTATCGCAGGAATTCTTATATTAGTACTAAACCTTGCCGGTATTTTTGACTTTATTAACGGTGCCATCTCAAACATCGTCATGGGAGCTTTATTTATCTTTTTCCTGTATGTTGCGCTTAGCACCCATCACAAAGCGAGAAAGGTTCAGGCAGAAATCGAAGCAGAAAATAAATTGACCGAAGAAATTAACCAGTGGCTGTCTGCCAATATTACCGAAGAATTTCTCTCCTCGATCCATATTGATTCCATTTCACCGGAATTAAACTACATGCGGGCCAGTGAAACGATCCATGAAATGCTGATCAAGGAATTCGGACCGCAAAACAATGCTTATTTGGATCGTTTGCTTGACGATTACTATAATCGTACTTTCGATCACATGCCGTAATGCAGTATTGTCCTTTTATCTTATATTCTTTTGGTGGCGGCATGTCACCGGCTCCGCTAAACCACACCACACCGGGAATATGACTTTCCTTTCTGCCGGATGGCATAAAAATAGAGCAGTCGAATTAGATTCGGCTGCTCTTAGGGGTGATAATGTTCAATTGGAATTTAGATAATCAATCATTCAGGCTTTCAGACATCACCCATGACAGTTCAATATTAGAAATAGCAAGAATAATATGGGGACTTTCCATTCCCGTATTGCTGTAAATATGTGCATTGGTGTCAGGACGGTAAAGGGTCTTCTAATGGACGTCTGAGTGGAATACCAAATCTATGCAAAATCTGTACAACTTCAGGGTAGACAGTCGAAAACGTCATTTCATAATTTTGGCAGNNTTTTATAAATTTCTTATGATAAGATGGAATAAAAAGTCATAAATTGTTTGGAGGCGCAATATTAATGAGCACAAAAATACGTATTTCTCAATTCTGCATTCTTATGATTTCCTTAATGCAAATAATAATTTTAACTGGATGCAATAATACTAGAATTCAGAGAAAAGATGATGGAATACAACATTTAGTGAATGAGAACACTTACGGATATTACTTTGATTTATATACAACTAAATCAAAAGATCAAGAACGAAATGGCATTATAGAATTGCAGGAATATAATGATGATATATTTTTCAGAGTTGAAAACGAAGGACAGCAACGACAATTTTCGGTACAGGTTTTCATAGATTGCAGGCAAGTACCAATTAAGATTGACGGTACAGAATATGATACTTTTTTTATAGATGCTCCTGAAAATTTCGGACATAATTTTACGTTTCAGTTAACTGAACCTATTGACACAAATTACAATCATTCATTGATAGCGATACTCACTGCAGGTACTGATGTATTAACAAATGAAGTAAATTACAAACTTTCGAATAATTATTCTATTGCAATTGATCATGTGCTGTCTTTTGGACAGGATAATCCAATGGTACAACCGGAGTATAACATTGAAAAGACAGAAACCGTCACAGGATATCAAGCCACTGGACTACTGCTGAATACTGACATTGAAGATTACAAAAGAACAATGCCCGATAGAGAATTAAAGCTATCTTCAGGTGAAGAGTTTTCTTTACAGTATCAAGTTGGTGGTTATGAAGATTGCAAGGAAGTAGCTGTTATTATTACCGTTGGATCGGAGCAAGTTGACATTAACAATCAAGACTACATCTTATGCGAAGTTGACAATGGTGAATTAGTCCGAGGTATAGCAAACCTGGATGCTCCGAAGCAGGCAGGACAATATGAAATAATGGGTTGGGTAGTCAAAGAACCATTCAACGCTGATAAGCCTTAATTCATACCACTTGATAGTTCCTTTCGGTTTACACTAAATGTTGAATAATCGATATGTCTTATAATCGACATGTCTTTTTTCTAACTGAATAGCTGTACCATTATTCACAGCATCAATAAGATTAATATCGAAAGCGGATACTGTTACGAAAAGGGTATCCGGTGTTAGAGAATCTAAGCTAGTAGAACTTTCTGATATTAATTTCATGGGCACAGAATCAGGTATTGCTTTTCCGAATTACATAATTGTCAACCAAACATTCATTTATATTGTCAACCAAATATCAATTTGTAGTTGACATATTATTTCTTTATGTTATACTGAAACATCATATGGAACGAGGAGAAATATATGGAGTTAAAACAACAGATATTAAGAATACTGGAGGAAAACAGAGGCATCAGCATCAGTGGCACCAAGTTGGCAAAAGAGCTCTCGGTTACCCGGAGTGCTATCTGGAAAGCCATAAAATCCTTGCAAAAGGAAGGCTATTGTATCACAGCGGTAACCAATAAGGGATATTGTATGGCTCCCCATAATGATATTGTATCCGCAGAAAGCATTACCCCTTATCTTAAGGGGAGGGCACATAACTTTCATCTCGAGGTCCATCAAACGGTTACTTCCACGAATACCATAGCCAAAGAGCTTGCAGCAAAAGGTTCTCCCGAAGGCACTGTCATTATCGCAAGGGAGCAGACAGAGGGCCGCGGCCGGATGGGACGAAGCTTCTACTCTCCGGAATCTACTAGAATTTATTTTTCCATCATCCTAAGGCCGAAGCTTAGTATGGAGGATTCTCTTCGAATTACTACG
>DOWG01000258.1 GCA_003519685.1 Lachnospiraceae bacterium | reverse complement strand
ATGATTTCGTTAAATGTATCCAATCCGGAGACGCTTTCGCTTGGTTGCATTACGTACGGTACATAAGGCTCCAAAATACGGAGCCAAAGTACCAACGAATGCAAATACTCCTTATTCGAATATCATTTGTCGAAATCATAACATGGTATACATGGTGGGTGTGAACAGTAACCTTTTCTATAGCATCTTCCCATATAAAATACACTCCATATGGTTGCTGTCAAATTGTAATGCCTGGTCAAATGCCCGTTTTGCATCCTCACGGTTGCCAAGTCCAAGATTACCAAGACCGATCAAATAATAGCAGTGGGCTTTGTTCCTCTTATCTAAATCATCCTTGAAGATCATAAAATCCGGCAGGGAAACTGCAAAATAATCGATTTTCACCTCATCGAAGATATGCTGCTCCCCATAGTCAAGCAGCTTATAGAATTTTGCATTTGCCGCAATTGGTTTTCCCAGCTTCTTCAACGCCAATCCCTGATATAGGATGCTATCCGCAGGCTGGTCATAATAATACATCATGCCGGCCGGATCATCGGCACCAAGGGAAGCCAATGCATAATATTCCTGTGCCGCCTCTGAATTGCCAAGTGCTTCATAGGCAGAACCAAGATAATAGTTCAAATGATTATCCTTCGTTCCTTCCAGTTTTCCTTCCCCGAGATTTTCCGGATAGGAAAGGGCAGCCCTTAAGTGATGAATTGCAGATGCATACTCCCGGCTCTTAAGCTCTTTCTTAGCAATTTCTAAAAGTGCAATCTTATACTGGGTCGTAATCTTTCCTTCTCCGCCTTCCCATGGATGAAACTTACGGGACATAATGAGATCATATGCTTTCTCATGCTGTCCCGCCTGGTTAAGGAGGGTGATATATTCCACATACATATCATCTCTCTCCTGCAGTGTCTGCGGATATTTCTCACAGAAGCGAAGCCTCTCTTCGGCGGAAGCCCCAAGCTTTTTATAGAGCTGTTCCAGCTCCAGGAACACTCTGGAATCTGCCGGATCAAGAAGAAATGCTTTTTCCATGGCATTCTTCGCTTTCTCTTTCTCATCATACTGATTATAATAAAGCAGAGAAAGGTTACGAAGAACCGTCGGATAGGCAGGATCAAGCGCAGCGCTCTTCTCCCACAGCGCTTTTGCTAACGAATATTGTTTCTTATCATANNCCAAGATAGCAGGGTGCCTTCGAATCCTGTGGATTTCTGCGGATCGCATGCTCCAGCACAAGTATATCCTCCAGTTTATTCGGGAAGGTACAGTAAGGAGAACGCTGCATTGCCTCACGAAATGCCTTATCTGCTTCCTCTGAATTTCCTAATTTATCACAATAATATCCTTCGTAATATTTTAGCATCGGTTTCTCTTCCCTGCAGAGCTTTAATATTTCGATTGCCTCCGGATACATTCCCGCCTCCGAATAACCGATGGCAGTCTGAAGAAAGTTTACGGAAAAATTACGCATCAATTGCACGAGAGCTTCCTTCTCTTCCGAAATGGACTGGGCGGATGCCCCGTTCTCTTTTTGAAACAGGATTCTCTCATAGCGGCTCCTGTAGTCAAAGCTGTCAATTACCAAATTCTCCCTGGCGTAGGCTATGGCTTCTTTCCCTCTGCCCAGCTTTCTTAAAACAGACGCTTTTAACCCTCTTGCCTTAATGTTATGACCATTCTTAATTAAGGATTTCTCTACGAATTCCAATGCCTGTGCATAATTCTTCTGCCCCATTGCGATTGCCGCAAGATAGTAATAAGACATCTCCTGCTGTTCACCGGACCAGGCTGCTTTAAAAAATGCATCATAGGCTTCCTTGCTCCTTCCCTGGTAAAACAGGCAGACACCCAGATTATAATAGGGTTCGCTGCTATAAGGATTCGGATTCTTCCAGGTCAATCGCGCAATCGCCTTTCTAAAGTAATTCTCCGCATCCTGAAAGCGTCCCCGTCTTAAAAGCAAGGAACCATAAGCATTATTTATCCGGATATCCCCGGAATCCCGCTTTAATCCTTCTAGATAATATCCATCCGGCTCATAGGTAGCGTGACGATACTGTTCCAGATGCAGCCCGGTCAGATAGAGCTCCTCATTCGTCATGATCTCTGCGGGATCCTTCGCCGGTTTTGCAGGTTCCGGCATCTTCTCAATCTTACTCTCCTCCGGAGTGTAGCTGACCAGCAAATTATCCTCTGCATCATAGACTTCTATCATCAGATCCGTCTCTTTCTCATAAGAAACCGCAAAGGTCTGTTCAAAGATATGATTTGGAGAAATCACGGCTTTCTCCTGTACACATTGGGAACCTTTATTTTTAAGAATAATCTTCGCATCGCTGTATTCCGAGGATGCATAGACGCAGACATAGACCCCCTCCATCCTGGCCTCCATATTTACCACGGCATGGATCGAAGCATTTTTCACCGGGCCAACAGCTTTGTACGGCATAAAATACTGCTGAAAGGTCTTTTCCTCAAATGGCTTCAGCCATGTAAAATCCGGCTGGTTATCCGTATATACCCCCGCCATCAATTCAATATAGGGTCCGTCCTCGTCCGTAAGATTACGATCCCAGGCTCTGCCGAAGTCTCCGCATCCCCAGGTCCACTGTTTTTTACCGGGGGAAATATGATGATCGGCCACGTGAAGGATTCCTGCCTTTTTCCGGTAGTCATAGCCCCCCAGGAAGTCATAGTCGGAATGCTCCGCCATAAAAGAAGTCGGTACCAGAATATTCTTGTACCTGGAAATGTCCACACCCGCGCTGTAATCTTTCTTATAATACACTCCGGTGGCAATCGGGAAACGGGACACATCCCTCTTGCCGTGATCCATTACTGCGTGGACATCCGGCGGGAAAATGGATTGGGTATCCTCATTCACCGCCACCGCAGGATTCGCCCACCACAGAAAGGTCTGCGGAAACGGTGTTCCATTATACAGCTGACCTTTTATCTCAATATAGGCCTTATCCGGATATAAGGTAAACGCCGTTATTACTTCCGTTCCATACATCTGATCCATATCATGAACGAGCAGGGACTTACTCCCGTCCTCATTTTCCCGAATCGTATAATCTGCCGGTGAGAAAGTGGTTGGTCTGTGATGCTGCGGCCAGTTAAATTCAATACCGCCGGAGATCCAGGGACCGGTCAATCCAACCAGCGCCGGCTTAATGACACGGTTATAATAGACGAAATCATAATCATTGGTTTTATCCAATGCCCGGTAAATCCTTCCGCCCAACTCCGGAAGAACCGTGACCCGGATATATTGATTCTCAAAAATTACAGCACGATAGGTTTTATCAACCTTTTCGTCATAGATTTTTTCAATTACCGGATAAGGATAAACCTTCCCGGAGCTCCCCTGGTAAACCCTTTTTTCCGAAAAAATAGGATTCTTGTTTGGCTCTCCCACCTCATATGTAGGGATGACCATATCCTCTTCACAGATTTTTACATCATATAATTCTTTTTCCATATGAATGCCTCCTATTCGCTTTCCCAGTTACTGTTAGTCTCATTATATAATGCCGGAACTGAATTATCATTCCTCAATCTTGCTGCTTAATTGCAAAAAATTGCTCTGTTGCAAAAGATTTTTTAAGCTATAAATCCCATAGAATACTTTGATTTCATTGACCTTGCAAGAATTAATGCTATAATGAGTATATAAATCTTGTCTTTTTATCGTATAGGAAATTGTATCCTATACGATAGAAACGCTCCGCTAAGGAGAAAGGAGATATTACCATTATGTATTCAAACGAAGCCGGCGTCCGCAAAAACTCCGATTATTATATCTACACAGCCAGTGTTCAAGCGAAAAAGGCCTTTTTCTACCCTACTTATGTCGGTTATTTCTATTATGAACCAACTTATTATTTACACCGGAATTCCTATGACAGTTTTCTTATCATGCATGTAAAGAAAGGTAGCTGCTATATCGAAGTCGATAACCATACCCAGTATGTCGAAAAGGATCAGATCGTGTTTCTGGATTGCTATAAGCCGCATACCTATTACACCCATACAGGGTGGGAAGCGGAATGGCTGCATTTTGACGGCCCGACAGCAAGGGAATATTTCCATATGGTCACCTCCATTACCGGCCTGGTTGTCACCTTAAAAGACACTTATATCTTTGAGAAATATTTACACAAGATCTATCTTATGTTTCATGAAAACAAACCCATTAAAGAAGCCCTGGTATCGCAATACATAACGAATATACTGACCGAGTTATTGCTCTCCCGGGAAAATACCGCGGCAGGGTCCAGTAGCTCCAATATTGCAGATGAGATCATTGCCTATATTAATGAACACCTATGCGAAAATATGACCCTGGAGGCATTATCGTCAAGGGCTTCCTTAAGTCCCTATTACTTTACCAGGATGTTCAAAAGCGAAACCGGCTTTACACCCCATGAATATATCATCGCATCCCGGATCAATTCTGCCAAATTCCTATTAAAAAATACGAACAGCTCAGTGAAAGAAATCTGCTTTCGTACCGGCTTTGCAAGCGAAAGTGCCTTTTGCTCCACCTTTAAAAAATGGGAGAAATGTACGCCCAGTGCCTATCGTAATCATGTCGAAAAATAGCCTTTACGATGCAACAGCCTCGGTTCTCTTTTTTATTTACGATAATCAAACCATGCCATAAATGGATTACTTGGAAGCTTCCGTCCGAAAAAAGCCTTGCAGCTCCTCTACCTCCAGCCTTTGATTCGGTTCAAAATCCGCCGAAGTGAAATATTCTAACATCGCCTGTTTCAGATATCTTACCTCGATTTTCTTACATTTTTCCGAATCAAAATTCAAACTGCACACCAAGACCTTCCCTTGTAAAACCTTTGCCTCAAATAAATTAGAGCATTTGTGATTATTAAAAAAGTTTGGTACAAACATGGAAATCGGCCGAAAATCCGCTACGGAATCAAGGTTGATGGAAGCTCCGCTCTCCAATAGCTTTTTCCATTCACTCTCCCCTATTTTATCCGGCTTCGGCAGCAAAAGAATATTTTCCCCATTTTCAAGCCTTTGGATCGCTTTCTCGGTCAAGGTATCATAATAGGGAACTGTATGCATGTTTCCGAAATCTTCTCTATCCACCTTATCCTCATATACCCAGATCTCCCAGTGATTCCATTTTTCAATCTTCTGATTTTTGATTTTCTATAAATACTTCCATCCCTAATCCAACTGAATTGCACCGTATTTACGAATATGTATCGGATATATGTTATCCGGATCAACAAATTTTGATATGAATTGAATATAATTAGAAACTTCAGTTTTCGGGATAACACTTAGGATAACTCCGGCAAATCCTCCGCCGTGTACACGGCAGCAGCCATCCCCTATTTTTCTTAAGAAAAATTCGGTTAGTGCCAGTACTAAAGAAACTTTTTGTTCTTTATAATTCTCTACCGAGTAACAGTTTTGCAGCCATTTCCATGATGAATTACCGGATTCCTCTATTAATTTTAACAGTTTCTCTCCATTTTCTTCTTGAACTGCCTTTATGGCTTCCTCGACCCGACGGTTTTCTTCATAAAAATGAAATGCACGCAAAAGTGCCCTGTCATTTGAAATATTGGCTTCTATCTCCGTAAATCCATCCAAAAAAGCAGATAAATTACTCTCTGAAAGCTGAGCCTTGTCTAATTCCTGTGCAACTAATTTCATTTCCAACGGAATTTCAGAATATTCATGGCTTAAATCTGCATGTCCCTTGCCGGTATTAATAATAATTAATTCATATCCCATCTGTGAAAAAGTAAAATCAATTTTTTCAAATTTCACATCATTCGAAAAGTCTAATGAAATGACGCCTCCAACTGCGCAAGCCATTTGGTCCATAAGACCGGAAGCCTTATTCCAATATTTATTTTCCGCATTTTGACCTATTTTTGCATAGTCAACATAGCTTAATGCATTATTGTTGAAAAAATAATTAATGATCGAGCAGATCAACATTTCAAAGGAAGCAGAGGAACTTACCCCAGCCGCACCGATTACATTTGAGGAAATATATGCATTGAAGCCGGATACCTGAAAGCCAAAATTCCTTGCAGCATTCATCATCCCCGCCACTAATGACAGGGTTCCCTGATTTTGCGGAATTTGATCAAGTGCAGATAGATCTACCGTAATCTCGCCTTCGTATCCCTCACTAATAATAGAAATAATATCCGAATGATTGGGAAATGCCGCTCCAATGGTATCCATGTCAATACTTGCCGCCAGTATTTTTCCCCCATTATGGTCGGTATGATTTCCTATGATTTCCGTTCTTCCCGGTGAAGAGAAAAACTTCATCTGTTCCGACTTAAAATGTACTGTAAAATATCGTGCTAAATCTTCAAATCGTTTTGAACTATTCTGACTTTCCCCATAAACTTTTTCTAGCATCGTCTTACTCGGTAGTTGCATGCTTCCTTCCTCCTAATTCATTTGTATTTCTTGCTTTTAATTGTAATGATACATTTTTTATAAGGGAAACTTGATTTAAGTGCCATAAGTGATTTCAAGTTTTTGATATGAATAGGATCTTATATATATTCAT
>DOWG01000120.1 GCA_003519685.1 Lachnospiraceae bacterium | reverse complement strand
CAAATGATCAATTTCATTATGGCCAGATGTTTGTTTCTTTTCATATCTGCCAGCACCTGTTTTTTGCTCTGGCTGAAATTGCTCTGCTCGCGCCTGCTCCCTTTGCTGCGTATTCTGTATNNAGCAAATCGCTTTTTTTCAATGCTGTAATATTTTTCAGTCCTATTTTCTTTGCTAACTCCCTTAACTGGACAAGAGTCATTGAATCATACTGTTTCTCCATTTATTCAACTCCTTTGATCAAGATTGGATTTCTTTACGGAATGTAAGATAGATATGAGATAGAAATTAATCCTGCGAGGACAATATATAATAGATTATCCTAAATCATGCGTAACTATTATACACCATTCGGACAGGAAATGGAAGTCCATGTTTTTAAAATACCGTTAAAAACCGGGATAAACTAAAGCCGGAATATCTTGTGCAAATTTGTGCACTCAATTAGTTGATAGGAGTATCATAAGGCATATCATTCGTTTAGGTCCGTAAGTTTTGCTTTCTTTAATGCATACAGTATAATCGGTATAATAATGAGTTGTATTGCAATTCCGGGCAGCGCCTTGACAAAAGCACTCGTTAGAAAAATAGAAAATCCATAGGTATCTCCTTGCATGCCCCACAGAATCGTGTTGGCAATTCCCATGACGATACGTCCCCCAAGCATGGCACCGATCAGGGAAATATATACCCTTCCTTTTGTCACAGGATATAAAACTGCTGTGATACAGCCATAAGAACCCAGTTCCAGCATCATAGAAATCCCTGTCGGGAAAATAGGCGGTCTGCCGGTAAGTACATAATTTAATATCGGCAGGATCATACCGCAAAAAGTTGCATAAGGGACACCGCAGAGAAAGCCTGCCAGCAAAACCGGAATATGCATTGGTAAAAGGATCGCACCCAGATTGGCTCCGGGTATCTTCCCCACCATTGGGAGCAGCAATCCTAAGCTAATACAGATTGCCGTATAGATTAATTTTCTTGTTTGTGTTTGATTCATATCTTATCTCTCCTTTTTCATTACCAACTTTAGGCGTTTGCGAAACTTCGATATTGTAGCTATTGTGTATANNTGTATACACAATTCATTCATCTTTAGAGTTTCGCAAACGCCTATTACCAACTTAATTAGTCTGCAAAGTTCTAATCTATCAGCCAAAATGTGTTGTATCCACGACGATGTCACATAAATCTTTAATTCCGAGCTGTTCAAAGTAAAGGTTCTCAAGGGGAATCCATTGATTGATAAACTGCTCTAGCTTTTCTTCGCCATTCCTGCATAAAATCCGCTCCCGCT
The DNA here is from genome assembly GCA_003519685.1 of Lachnospiraceae bacterium. Classification (GTDB taxonomy): domain Bacteria; phylum Bacillota; class Clostridia; order Lachnospirales; family Lachnospiraceae; genus Mobilitalea. Next base: position 3,247 of record DOWG01000120.1, on the reverse strand, counting down.
GTACCTTGTCATCAACGGACAGGAAAACTTTCAACGTATAGTAATCTCTTAATTCCGGATGCAGGCAATAAACACCTTCGATAATCGTCAGTTTCTTGGGTTCTGCTCTTCTCTCCCCGCCGTATTTTTGCAAACCGCATAGGTATGGCCGGCAGACAACGGTTTCCTTTCTTACGACGGCCTCTAGAATTTCTTTCTTAAATCGTTCATAATGTACATTTTCTCCCGGCTTTGCAAGCCTTTCCTCCGTCTTCATTTCCGGAGGAAGAAAATAATCATCCATATGAAAAACATTACTGTCAAAGGTTTTGGCAAGCAGATCCGCCAGAAAGCTCTTACCGCTGCCGCACATTCCATCGATTGCTACGATGCAGGGAGACTCTCTTTTGCGCAGCTTCTCTACCGCATGAAATACTTCTCTATAATTAGTGATTGCACCACAATAATCCATAAACGCCTCCAAACATACTTTCTTTTGTATAATACCATATCTTGCTTAATTAACCTAGCACATTTTGCACTGTTTTCCTGAATTAATCTCCCGATGTTACTGTTCACACCCATCATATATACCGTGTTATGATTTTGACAAATGTATCCGAAGCGGAGACGTTTTCGCTTGTTACTATTCACACCCACCATGTATACCATGCTATGATTTNNTACATAAGGCTCCAAAATACGGAGCCAAAGTACCGACGAATGCAAATACTCCTTATCGGATATCATTTAACGAAATCATATTGTAGACTTTGCCCAGGTGTGAACAGTAATTGATCAACTGCATTACGTTTTATAAATCTCAGGAATGGCTTGATTTACCTATTTCCTAGTGTTATGATATTTTTAATCTACATTAAGAATCCCTATGGATACCGTCAAAGACATTACAAAACTTTAGTTAGGTGGAAAATTACATGAATAATAATGAAAAAGCCTTAAAAATGCACGAAGAGTGGAACGGAAAGCTTGCAATCACATCCAAATGCAGTGTCCGCTCCAGAGAAGATTTAGCAATTGCTTATACCCCTGGTGTTGCAGCCCCTTGTAAAGCGATTGCGGAGAATAAACAGCTTGCCTATAAATATACGATGAAGGCGAATACGATTGCCGTAGTGTCGGATGGCAGTGCGGTTCTTGGTCTGGGGAATATCGGACCTTACGCAGCAATGCCTGTAATGGAAGGAAAAGCTGTCCTGTTCAAGGAATTTGGCGGTGTTAACGCAATCCCCATCTGTCTGGATACACAAGATACGGAAGAAATAATTAAGACCATCGTTGCAATTGCTCCTGCCTTTGGCGGGATCAACCTGGAGGATATCTCCGCCCCAAGATGCTTTGAGATCGAGGAACGCTTAAAAAAGCTGCTGGATATCCCCGTTTTTCACGACGACCAGCATGGAACAGCAATTGTTGTTCTTGCAGGTGCCATCAACGCTCTGAAGGTTACCAACCGGGCGAAAGAAGATTGCAAGGTTGTGGTAAATGGTGCCGGTTCTGCCGGGATAGCAATTGCAAAGCTTCTTTTCACCTATGGTTTTCAGCATATTACACTCTGTGATAAGGAAGGGATTCTTTCGGATAACAGCAAAAATTTAAACTGGATGCAGAAGCAGATGCTGGCTGTTACCAATCTGGAGAAGAAAACCGGAAGTCTGGCAGATGCTATGATCGGNNATTCTTTTTGCCATGGCCAATCCTGTTCCTGAGATCATGCCCGATCTTGCGAAGGAGGCAGGGGCTAAGGTAATCGCTACCGGACGTTCTGATTTTCCGAACCAGGTCAATAATGTTGTGGCATTCCCCGGTATCTTTAAAGGCGCCCTGGAGGGCAGAGCCACGGCAATCACGGAGAACATGAAGCTCGCCGCGGCGGTTGCTATTGCCGATCTTGTACCGGACGACGAACGAAATGCGGATAATATTATGCCGCAGGCATTTGATCCGAAGGTATGCGAAGCGGTAAGCAATGCGGTGAAATCCTATATAGGTAAGTAAATCGTTTGAGATTAGAAAGCAGACATTTTATGGAAGAAGTTAAACCGGCAAGGGAGATGTGGGGAGATAAGCGTTACCATTCCCTAGATTATGAACTGAAGAAAATCTATGGGCAAAAGATATATAAGCTGTCCTTAAACGGAGGAATGAGCTGCCCGAACCGGGATGGAACCATCGGCCGGTGCGGCTGCATTTTCTGCAGCGAAGGCGGCTCCGGTGATTTTGCATCCTCCCCGCTTCGTTCGATAACGGAACAGATAGCGGATGCGAAAGCACTAATCGCCCCTAAGCTGTCCGGCAGGAAGGACTGCCGCTACATTGCTTATTTTCAGGCATATACCAATACCTATGCGCCCGTTTCCTATTTAGAGAAGATTTTCACGGAAGCCCTCTTACATCCCGAGATTGTCCTCCTCTCCATTGCCACCCGTCCGGATTGCCTTGGGGAAGAGGTATTGACGCTGCTTGCCGGCTTAAACAAGATAAAGCCGATATGGGTGGAACTTGGGCTTCAGACAATGCATCCTAAGAGTGCCAAATTTATCCGGCGCGGTTATCCCCTCTCCTGTTTTGAAGAGGCCGTAGCCAATCTGCATGCTCTGGGCATTCCGGTCATTGTCCATTCCATCCTCGGACTGCCGGGGGAAACGAGGGAGGAAATGCTTCAGACCATAGATTATCTTGCAGGGCTGCCCATTCAGGGTATCAAGCTGCAGCTTCTGCACATTTTGAAGGGAACCGATCTCGGGGACCTTTATGAAAGTGGCAAAATCAAGGATACTCTGCCCCTTGACGAATACATTGATATCGTTATATCCTGTTTAGAAAGGCTCCCGCAAAATATCGTAATTCACCGGATTACAGGCGACGGTCCGGGCAGGCTTCTGCTCGCTCCGTTATGGAGTAAAAACAAAAAGCTTGTTTTAAACAGTATCCATAAGCAAATGAAAACAAGAGATACCTGGCAGGGAAAAGAGTGTAAAAGCTTCATCCTGTCGGAAAGCAAGATAGGCAAATCGGAAATAGGAAAAAGAGGAGAAGGAGGAGTACCATGAATTCAGACACTTTAATGCTATATAAATTAATGATTTTATATATCCTAAGCCGGGTCAACTTTCCCTTAACGAATGCTCAGTTGACTGTTTTCATATTAGAAAAAGGCTACACCAATTATTTTAATATTCAGCAGGTAATATCGGATCTTATCAGTGATTCCTTTATTACGGTTAAAACCGTTCGAAACAGCTCC
>DOWG01000225.1:7278-7741 GCA_003519685.1 Lachnospiraceae bacterium | reverse complement strand
ACATGCCGGGTGTGAACAGTAACTGAGTTACTACTTTAAAGGGAGTGATGCTATGGAAGACAATATGTTTGAATTATTGCAATTAAAAAAACAGGAGAAGGAGATTGCAGCGTTAATTTCTTGTAATGAAGAAACCGAACAATTTGGTCTTATTTTATCAGAAGAAGAAGCAAAGGAACTGGTAATCAGCAGGAACGAAAGCTTAAAAAAGTATCAGCGGGTTGAGTTTGGGGAAAGTATACTGGATAAAATAATTTACTATTTTTGTGATTCCCAGTACATTACGCAGGATACTTATGCAGAGGTACTAATGGAACTTCAGGATATCTTTTATCTGTATAAGAATGAATCCGAGGATCTATTAACCGATGATGAACTACTGACCTTTATGAAAGAACAGTTTGAAGGTGTCTGCACCGGCGATACGGATTATCTTGCCGATACCTGCCTGGAAAGATTTGTA
>DOWG01000225.1:6805-7254 GCA_003519685.1 Lachnospiraceae bacterium | reverse complement strand
GTAGAAGATCTGTTACCAATCGTCGAAAAACTTTCCAGGGAATATACATCGAATGAAAGCAGTTCTGTTAGCTACGAAACTGCCAGAATGCTAATGCGTGCCGTGCTGTACTGTATCGATGCGTATAAGAGTGAAAAGTCATGCGAAAGTGTGGAGGAGAGGGAGAGCGGATATGAATTATTTTCGGTGAATGAGAAATTAAATGCGGAAATGATTTACCGGCGCGGATATGACCGGGTGGTTGCTAAAGTAATTCAGGCAAAAGAATTATACAATGCTATCATAGATCAGTTTCAGGATTTTCATTGCAGGAATTGCCATGACACTATAATTGAGGGAATTCCCCAGTTCTTCTTAAGATACGATCCGAGATTTAAGCCCTATGATCATATCCTTACTCTTGATTATCCTACGATAAAATCCCTGGATACCCTTTGCGGTGTAGATGC
>DOWG01000225.1:963-6737 GCA_003519685.1 Lachnospiraceae bacterium | reverse complement strand
CAGGGAAACCCGTTGGGATGCTGGAGCTTCAGAAAAATGACATGGAGCTTATAGGAAGTTTTTTTGGGGATGCTTCGGAGGAAAAAGCGGAGGAAAAAATACGAATGTTAATATCAAAGCTGTTTCGCAGCGGCTTTCCTGAGAATGCGGAATTAGAAGAGTATTTTCTAACTACGAGCAAGGAATACGCAGTCCGGATTGTTAACGGTATAAAAAATAATGCACTTGCGGGTGTATTTGATTTGACCGATATCACGATAGGAATGTCATAAGTAATCTTTCGAGTCATCTTAATAATGCAAGAAAAATGTCGAATGGTGTCAACTGAATTCGAACAGATTTTCGTTATTTTTAAATTATCAGTAGAAAATATGGAAACTATGTGGTATCATATGGGATGCACTGTTAATTCTGTAACATAATCTTTCTTTTGTTATTGTTCCGATTGTTAACAATAACAATTTGACAGACCTTAGGGGGGATAATTTATGGGCAAAAAAAATGAAATACCTTCCGGATTGTATCGCCTCCTGGCAGGCTATCATGTGAAAAAGGATGACATCATAGCACATACAGAAACGGACATGAATCTGGAGGGAGAATTTGCGAGAGGGTATGTGATTCTGACCGAAAAGAAGTTGATTGTTGCGACTTCGGAACCGGATCGAACCGAGGTGTATCAATTTAAGGGAGCCGGAAATCTTCGGGATCTTCACCGGCAGAAGGAGAAAGTATGGGTGGCGCAGTTCTATTCGGTCGATGAGCTGGAGCGGCTGGAAGTGCTTCGAACCGTCTGCGGCGGTGTACTGTATTCTACGTCGAAGAAGGAGATGCCCGGCAGTGTTCCGGATGTACAGCTGTCGGCCATAACAAATATGAAGATGGGGGATATGCTTCGTATCGTAAAGCTCTTTGATATCTTAAAGGAGAAGAAAACTCTGACTGAGGAGGATATTAAGGAGGAGGAGGAGCAGGAGGAATACTGTCCGAAATGCGGTACAATGTATCCGGATAAGGACCGTAAGATTTGTCCGAAGTGTATGGATCGGCGGTCAATATTTGTCCGTTCCCTATCCTATTTTGCACCCTACAAATTAAAAATCGCACTGATGATGGTATGCTATGTTATAACGGCAGGGCTTAATCTGGTGTGGCCTTATCTGAGCGGTACCATTTTATATGACAGAATACTGGCAAAGGATGAGCATTTCCTTCAAATTCTTGGCATACCGGGAATGAAGTTTGTCACAGCGCTGGGCTTAATTGTACTGACCATGCTGCTTACGAAGATTACTCTGCAGGCAGTCGGTATCCTGCAGGGAATTATGACCGCTACCATCGTTCCCGATGTGGTGAAGGAGATGAAGACCGAGGTGTTCCGATCCATGGGAAGGCTCTCCATCGGCTTCTATAACAAGCGCCAGACGGGCAGTCTCATGACCCGGGTATTAAGTGATGCGGAACGTGTGACAGGGTTTTTCATTGATGGACTTCCTTATCTGTTCATCAATGTACTTACGATCATTGCAACGGCAATTGTAATGTTTATGATGAACTGGTATCTTGCCATCCTTGCATTGATCTTTGTACCGATTATCTTTACCATCAGCTTTCGGCTGATGCCGCGACTATGGCAGTTCTATGGAAGAAGGCATAGGGCGGAGCGTGCCATGAATTCCCGGTTGAATGACAATCTGACGGGAGCCCGTGTGGTGAAGGCATTCGGACAGCAGGAAAGCGAGATGGGACGCTTTGATAAGAATAACAGCCGGGTCCGCAGTGCGGAGATTTCACTGATGCACTTCGACAATAAGTTTTTTGCATTATACGTGATCTTTGAACAAATTGCCAATGTAGTGATCTGGGGCGTGGGGTCCTATTTTATCTTATCCGGGACGAATATGGAATTCGGTGTTCTCATGACCTTCGTGGGCTATGCGCAGCAGTTGAATGGTCCGTTGGATTTCATGTCCTGGCTGTTTCGCTGGTTTACGGAGAGTATGAACAGCGCGCAGCGTATCTTTGAAATCATTGATGCGGTGCCGGAGATTACGGAGAAACCGGATTCCGTACATATGGAAACCATCCGTGGAGATATCCGGCTTAAGAATGTGACCTTTGGGTATGAGCCGAACAAGCCGGTGCTTAAGAAAATCAATTTGAAGATTGAGGCAGGGAAGATGCTGGGTATCGTGGGACGGTCCGGTGCAGGCAAATCGACACTGGTTAACCTGATTTCCAGACTCTATGATCCCCAGGAGGGAGAGATCTTCTTAGATGGGGTCAATATTAAGGATATCGCTTTCCGGGATCTTCGCAGGAATGTGGCTATGGTATCGCAGGAAACTTATATCTTCATGGGCACCGTAGCGGAGAATATCGCATATGCCAATGCAGAGGCTTCCAGGGAGGAGATTATCAATGCGGCGGTTCTTGCCAGTGCGCATGACTTTATCTGCCGGATGCCGGATGGCTATGATACCATAATCGGTTCCTCCGAAAGAAATCTGTCCGGCGGGGAACGCCAGCGTATCTCCATCGCCAGAGCGATCCTTGCGAATCCGAGGATATTGATTCTGGATGAAGCAACTGCCTCTGTGGANNGATGCGGATCGCCTGGTAGTTCTTGATAACGGAGAAATTACGGAGGAAGGAACCCATGCCGAGCTGGTAGAGAAGAAGGGGACTTATTATAAGCTGAAGGAGCTGCAGACCAAGGCTCTTGCACTGCGGGGAGTAGAATGAGCACCCACGAGAGTTTCGTAATTGCCTATTTGACACAGAATCGTAAGGAGGAGTTTACATGTCAGGGAAAGTTAAGAAGACACTTGCCGGAACAGAGAAAGATCATGCCGACCCGGAAGAGTTCGATTTGGAGAAGATGGAGAAGGAGACGGAGGAGATGCTGCGGCTTCGCTTTATCACGAAGGAGAATGCGGTGTTTGAGCGGACGGAGGGCGGCTTCGTATCCATGGAGATCGAGGGGGAAATTTATCCGAGAGTGCAGGTATATCGGTCCTTCCCTTTTACCGATCCGGATGCCTATATCTCCATCCGTGAACCGGATGAAAAGGCAAAGGAGATTGGGGTTATTAAGAATTTAAGGAAGGATGTCTCCAAGGAAACCAGACAGATGCTGGAGGAGCAGCTTCGCCTGCGTTATTTCACACCAAAGATCGAGAAGATCATTAATATTAAGGATGAGTATGGATTTGCTTACTTTGATGTACTCACCGACCATGGTGCCTGCCGTTTCACTATCCATATGGGAGGCGGCTCGGTAGTTAATTTATCCGATACCCGCCTTATGATTACGGATTTGGATGGCAATCGTTTTGAAATAGTGGATGTGACAAAATTGTCGGCACCGGAGCTGAAAAAGCTGGATCTGTTCTTATAAGAGAAAAAGAAAGCAGCTGTTCTGAGAAATCTTCACCATAATGGGCACGCAGTTTTTCGCTGCGGACTATGAAAGGTTAGTGAATATAATATGGAATTATTATTTGAATTACCCAGGCAGTTAAAGGAGCTTCTAAGGCTTGACCGTGGAGAGGATATCAAGTACTGCGTCCCCTACGATATCGCAGAGGATGGAAGCCTTGGGGAAGCGGGATATATTGTGGTTACTCCGAGAAGGCTCTTCATTACTGCCGGGAATCAATTGGCCTATGAATGGAAGCTGGAGGAGTTAGAGAAAATTAAATGCGAACCGTTGGTGAATAACGGGATTCTGCTGGTCAAGGAATACAAGCAGGACTATGAGAAGAGAGTCGCCCGGTTTACGATGCATCACCTGACCAGAATCTCCTTTGCAGCAAAGGGAGCGGAGCGTCTCCGGGATAAGAATTACCGGCCGGTGAATGCCAAGGAGCGTGAGAAGACCTGTCTAAAGTGCGGCAGGGCATTGCCGGGGACAAAGAAATGTCCAAAATGCGATGGCAGACTAGTGACGGTCACTAAGTTCTGGAACCTGGTAAAGGACTATAAGCTGGGACTGCTTCTAATGTTTCTGTTCTCCGGCGGAACGACCATTTTAAATCTGTATATACCGGAATATCAGAAGCATTATGTTGATAATATCCTGAAGACAAAATCCGGTACGGCGCAGGATGTACTTACTTTTGTGGGAGTTATGCTGGCATTGACGATCGCGCTGGTTATTGCAGAGGTATTAAAAAACTGGTGGTTCGTATCCCTGGGGGCACGCCTTTGCATGGATATCCGGAGAAAGATGTATCATAAAATACAGGAATTATCTCTTTCCTTCATCACGGATAAGCGCCCCGGAGAGCTTATGAACCGGGTGTCACAGGATACAAGGATGATACAGCGATTCATGCAGGAATGCTTCGGGCATATGTTCTCCTGCATTATCACCATGGTAGGTGCGATCGCTATTATGCTGTCCATGAATGTAACCATGACGCTTGTATCCGTCGTGTTCCTTCCAATCGTGTTCATCATATCCACGGCATTTCGTAAGAATATCCATAAGAGGTTCCATCTGCAATGGGTAAAGAGTGATAAGATCAACAGCTCCTTACAGGATGTGATCTCCGGTATGCGGGTGGTTAAGTCCTTCGGTAAGGAGCAGGAGGAATCGGAGAAGTTCGACCAGCTCAGTGAGGAATTTGCTGCCGTACAGCAAAGAAATGAGATCTTCTGGGCTTCCCTTTACCCGGTATTGACCTTTGTTATGAGTATGGGAATCTATTTCGTTCTATATCTGGGAGGACGTAATGTACTAGGCGGCGAGATGACCGTGGGGACTCTGATGCAGTTTAGCGCCTATGCATGGATGTTGTATGGACCTCTTGGCTGGATGACCCATCTTCCAAGAATGATTACGCAGATGGTAACCAGCCTGGAGCGGATCTGCGATGTACTCGATGAGGAGCCGCTGATTATTAACAAAGAGAACGCCATTGATCATGAGATCAAGGGCGATGTAGAATTTAAGAATGTAAGCTTTGGCTACCGTTCCTATGAACCGGTACTTGAGAAGATCGATCTCAAGGTAAAGAGAGGGGAAATGATTGGTCTCGTAGGTGCTTCCGGAACCGGTAAGTCTACCATGATCAATCTAATCATGCATCTGTATGAGGTAGATGACGGAGAGCTGCTGATTGACGGGCATAACATCAATGACTTAAACATCGAGAAATACCACTCCCAGCTAGGGGTGGTACTGCAGGAAACGTTCCTGTTCTCCGGTACGATTTATAATAACATTCGCTTTGCGAAGCCGGATGCAACGGAGGAAGAAATTATTCATGCATCAAAGATGGCCAATGCCCATGACTTTATCTGCAAGACCCCGGATGGCTATAATACCTATGTAGGAGAGCACGGACATAATCTCTCCGGCGGTGAGCGCCAGCGTATCGCCATCGCCAGAGCCATTCTGAATGATCCGAAGCTGTTAATTCTGGATGAAGCAACCTCCAGTCTGGATACGGAGAGTGAATACCTGATTCAGAAGGCACTGGAGCGTCTGACAAAGGGAAGAACCACCTTCGCCATCGCACACCGACTGTCCACCCTGCACGGAGCGGATCGCCTAGTGGTGATTGACGGTCATAGCATCGCAGAAGTCGGAACCCATAATGAGCTGATGGAGAAGAAGGGCATCTATTATAAGCTTGTTACCGCGCAGCTGCAGATGCAGAAACTAAAGGAAGAGAAGGAAGAAGCGCTGGGAGCGTAAGGCAGGGAAGGAATAAGAGGGGAAGAAGGTTACTATTCACACCTGATATGTATACCATGCTATGATT
>DOWG01000225.1:0-914 GCA_003519685.1 Lachnospiraceae bacterium | reverse complement strand
GCCCAGGTGTGAACAGTAACTTCACTCACTCATTGATTCATTCATTGATATTTGCCATAAGGTCAGCCTGCTTGGTTTCAAAGCTTTCAATAAGAATATTACGATAATCCGTGGGGGTGGAACCCTTCACCTTCTTAAATATCTTAGAGAAATGTAACGGATCGTTATATCCCACAGAGCGGGAGATATTCCCGATGGTCAGATCTTTGTTAGGCAGTAGCTCACAGGCCTTGCGTATCCGGAATTCGATCAGATATTCCTGAAGCGTTAAGCCCATAGCACTTCTAAATATGGAATTAAAATAACTTCTGTTTAGACCTACATGTCTGGAGATAGAATCTATGGTAATTTTCCTAGAATAATTCATTTCAATAAATTGCAGGGCTTGCGTGATGTACGCATCCCGCCGGCTGTCTGCAGAGTCATAATACAAGCCCTCGGGATTCAATTGAATCAATTTGTTAAGAAATAGGTAAAGATAAGCCAGTCTTTGGACCTCTCCTCCTCGTTTCAGATAATAGGCATTATTCATCTCGATAAAGCAGTGCTCAATAAAATCATCCTGATCATATTGGAAGATCGGGTTCTCCAAGGTAAGATTGGCATCCTTTAGATAGGATTCTGCCTTAATTCCATGAAAACCAATCCAGGAATAACGCCAGGGATCCTCATCATCCGCTTTATAGAAGGTGATAATGTCAGGACATATGAGAAAGCCGGAGCCGGCTTTTAGCTGATAAATAGTATCCCCGATTTTAAAAATACCTTTTCCACTGTGAATATAGTGAATTAAGTAATGGTCCCTGACAGCGGGGCCATAGGCATGCCCGCACGGGCATTGCTCCATGCCGCATTGATAGACATAAAGATCGGTATGCCCTAAATTGTCTGCGATATGCTTATCCATAAGATTA
>DOWG01000151.1:6787-9432 GCA_003519685.1 Lachnospiraceae bacterium | reverse complement strand
CTTTCTTTTTCCTACGGTTTAGTATAAAATAATACATGGTCCTATGGCTTGATAAGAGTGTCATAAGTCAATTTATAAAATCGACTTCATCAATTTGCACAATTTATACATTGATAAGTAATAGGAAAACAAATTTCATTCGCAACACGNNAACGACTTCAAACAGTTGCTCATTAAAATATTGTTTCCTATTACTTAAGTTTTTCCTTTCCTTGTGCAAATTGATTAAGACGATTTGTTAGGAATGCTTATGGCACTATTACCATGGCTTATATATAATGTGAAACAGGGATTACGTAAAACATCTTAGAAAGGTTAGGTGCAGATTATGTTATTAGGAGCATTAGAAGCAGGTGGAACCAAGATGGTATTGGCTATCGGAAATGAGAATGGGGAAATTCTTGACCGGGTATCCATACCAACCGAAACACCAGTAATAACAGTACCAAAAATTATTGCATATTTTAAAAATAAGAATATTGAAGCGCTGGGAATTGGATCCTTCGGGCCAGTAGATCTCGATAAAGAATCTAAAACCTTTGGATATATTACCTCTACTCCGAAGCTTGCCTGGGCCAATTATGATATCGTGGGCGAGATTAAGAAGGAGCTTCGGATTCCGGTCGGATTTGATACGGATGTTAATGCTGCCGCCTTGGGAGAAGCGACTTGGGGAAGCATCAAGGGATTGTCCTCCGGTATCTATATCACGGTTGGCACCGGAATCGGTGTGGGTGTCTATATGAACGGCAGCCTGCTTCATGGGATGCTTCATCCGGAGGCAGGCCATGTATTACTTAGCAAGCATTCAAGCGATACCTTTGAAGGCGTATGCCCATACCATCCAAACTGTATGGAGGGCTTGGCATCCGGACCTTCTATTGAAAAACGCTGGAAGGAAAAAGCGATCGCCTTAGCAGATCGAAAAGAAGTGTGGGAATTGGAGGCTTACTATCTGGCTCAGGGTATCGCGAACTATATTCTGACCCTTTCTCCTCATAAAATTGTATTGGGCGGCGGTGTTATGCATCAGGAACAACTCTTCCCGTTAATCCGCAGCCAGGTTGTTAAATTACTGAATGGATATGTAAAAACAGCACAAATCGCGGATATCGATAATTACATTGTACCTGCCTCCCTGAATGATAATCAGGGAATCATGGGATGTATCCAACTGGCAAAGATGGAATTGTTGTAACATAACTAAAAAAATACAAGGAGGTCTGTGATCTTCCTGTAATGCACTGTTTGAAAGACTGGTTGTTCATTTTGTCTTTCGACCTGTGTGCGAAGGAAGGTCATTGACCTCCTTGTATCAATTATAATTCTTTCGGTCCATCTCCGATTTCCACAACATAGAAATCCGCTTTATATCCGATTTTATTCTCATATGCTTTACCGACATTCTGGATAAAAGCATCTACCCCATCCTTCTTAACAATATTCACGGTACATCCGCCAAAACCCGCACCGGTCATTCTGGCACCGATCACGCCCCCCTGTTCCCATGCTGTTTCAACAAGGGTATCAAGCTCTATTCCGGTTACCTCATAATCGTCCCGTAAGGAAACATGGGAAGCATTCATCAATAAGCCAAACTTCCGTATATTTTTCGCCTTTAACGCGTCCACCGCTTGGACGGTTCTCCGGTTCTCATATACCGCATGCTTTGCTCTCTTTATTAAGACAGCATCCTGAATAACCTTCTTATGAAGCTCGAATTCTTCCTCGGACAGGTCCCCCAGAGAATTAATATTCACCACGGTCTTGAGTCTTTTTAATGCTTCCTCACATTCGCTCCTGCGTTCATTATATTTGGAATCACCAAGACCTCGTTTCTTATTGCTGCAGGCGATCACCAGCCTGGCATCCCCTAATTCCAAGGGCGCATATTCATATTGCAGATCACTGGTATCAAGGAAAATCGCGTGGTCCTTCTTCCCCATTGCAATAGCAAACTGATCCATAATACCGCAGTTAACACCATTAAATTTATTTTCGGCATATTGGGATACCAGGGAGATCTTGATCAAGTCAATGTTCAATCCGCAGAGCTGCTTAGCTATGTATCCGGTTAAAACTTCAATGCTCGCGGAGGAAGATAGTCCGGAGCCGTTTGGAATATTTCCAAAGTAAACAATATCAAATCCCCGCTCTACCTTATAGGAATGCTCCCCAAGAGCCCAAAGAACTCCCTTCGGATAATTTGCCCAGTCATCCTCTTTCTTATAAACCAGGTCATCCAGAGAGGAAGTAAGGATTCCCTTCTCGGTGAAATTCATGGAATAAAAGCGCAGCTTACGATCCTTGCGTAACCGGACTGCCGCATATGTACCAATCGTCAATGCACAGGGAAATACATGTCCGCCATTGTAGTCGGTATGCTCTCCGATCAGATTCACTCTTCCCGGTGCAAAAAACACTTTAACACCTTCTGTGTCTTGAAACACTTCTTGAAAATACTTTAACATCGTCTCTTTCATCGATTTTCCCCATTCCTTTTCCAATATCTCTTGTAACAAGTTTAAAAACTTCTCGCATCTATTCTATCATAGAACAAGGCAGATAAAAAGGGGCGATTTCATATAAAGAGGATAGGATGTTACTGTTCACACCCCGGGAAAAGTCTATAATATGATTTCGAC
>DOWG01000151.1:0-6750 GCA_003519685.1 Lachnospiraceae bacterium | reverse complement strand
CATGGCGGGTGTGAATAGTAACATCCTAAGAGCTTAAATAATTCCTCATATTTTTCAGTGCTGATTTCTCCAGCCTGCTGACCTGTGCCTGGGAAATATTAATTTCCTGGGCAACCTCGATCTGTGTTTTTCCATCAAAGAAACGAAGCTTTATAATGTTATGCTCCCTTGGTGATAATTTGCTCATTGCTTCCTTTAAGGAAATCTCTTCGATCCAATTCTCTTCCCGATTCTTCTTATCGCTCACCTGATCCATGATATAAAGGGCATCTCCGCCTTCAACATAGACCGGGTCATAGAGGGATACCGGGCTTTGGATCGCATCCAGGGCATACACGATATCTTCCTTACTAATGCCGATTTCTTCTGCAATCTCGTTGATCGTAGGTTCCTTCTCATTTTTCTTCACCAGGGCTTCCTTAGCATAGATTGCTTTATAAGCAGTATCCCTTAAGGACCGGCTGACACGGATTGCATTATTGTCCCGCAGATATCTTCGAATCTCTCCAATAATCATCGGTACGGCATAGGTAGAAAATTTAACGTTCTGTGTTACATCGAAATTATCAATCGCTTTCATCAGGCCGATACAGCCGATTTGAAATAAATCATCCACATTCTCATTACTATTGGAAAACCTCTGGATTATACTGAGAACCAATCTCAGATTCCCTTTAATATAGAGCTCTCTGGCCTCCTTGTCTCCATCTAATATTCTTTGAAACAATTCTTCCTTTTCACTATTTTTTAGCAATGGCAGCTTAGATGTATTAACACCGCAAATCTCAACCTTATAAAGAGCCATAACGAAACCTCCGAATCATATCTTTTTCCCACCAAGGCGAACATCCGTATTTACTAACTCTGCAGAAATATTGATATCGCTCTTGTGATTATAATGATTCACGTTTTGACTCTTGTTTATACGAGAATACCTTAAGAAATAATTTCCAACTGCTTCTCCCTATTCAAAGCGCACCATTTCTTTTTTCAATCTTTTAATAATTTTTTTCTCCAGCCTGGAGATATAGGATTGTGATATTCCAAGGAGATCTGCCACTTCCTTCTGCGTTCTCTCATTACCGTCATCGGTGTTTAAGCCGAACCTCAAATCCACGATAATTCGTTCCCTGTCCGACAGTTTTGACAGGGCTTTTCGAAGCAGCTTCCGATCCACCTCCTCCTCGATATTACGATAAATTACATCCTCCTCCGTTCCCAGGATATCCGAAAGGAGCAGTTCATTGCCGTCCCAATCGACGTTTAACGGTTCGTCGATAGAAACCTCCAGCTTTGTTTTATTATTGCGTCTCAGATACATTAAAATCTCATTCTCAATGCACCGGGATGCATAGGTAGCCAGTTTTATGTTCTTATCCGGATTAAAGGTGTTGATTGCCTTAATCAGTCCGATGGTTCCGATGGATATCAGATCTTCGACCCCCACTCCGGTATTATCAAATTTTTTTGCTATGTATACGACGAGACGCAAATTATGTTCTACGAGGATTGATTTCATTTCAGCATCCTGTTCTGTTCCCAATCCGCTGATTACTTCCGCTTCCCGTACCGAATCCAGTGGCGGAGGAAGGACTTCTGCGCCGCCGATATAATGAATTTCTCCCCTCTGCCCGAATATAATTGTTCTAAAATCCGGGATCATCCGAAACTGAAATTTGTTTTGTATTGATAACTTTAAAAGCATAGATAAACCTCCCATATTTTTGCTTCCCTTTGAATTATAAATCACACTAACCCCTTATGCAAAATCACCTGATACTTATTGTTTGTGGAAAGTAAGTTATCACTGATTGCAGCGGTTACCTTCTCATTACAAATGGTTTCTTTCCCTGTATGTATCATAACCTTATCCAGATTAATTCCCGTAAGCACCCCAGACTTCCCGATGGATTGGTAAGGAATAAATCTTAAGCGAAGCATATGTTCCTTACGGATATTCCACTGCTCCATATCATAATTGTTTCCCTCCAGATATTTTTTTGCCTTCTCGATATCCGTGCAAAATTCCGGCGAAAGAAGATCCCTTAACAGCGAATTCTGAATCACCATAACCGGGCGCTTATAAATCGGATCGTAGAGACAATTTCCGGAGTCCATGAATCCCTTCGTGTGAATACATCGGTCAAACAGAATCAGATCCACATCATAGGTCTCCGGTGTATTCCTTTGGTACCATCGCAAGATCCAAAGGATCATAAGCATAAACGGCGTCACAATAAGGAACATTATGATGATAAATTTCCATGATATATTACTGAATGCCATCCCTTTTCCCAAATGTACCACAAACATTCGAAAGCCTGTGTAATAATATATGGAATTTATCATACCACCAACAAAATATGTAATCAGATACAATACAATTGTCTGCTTTAACAGATCCGCTGCCATAAGCTTTCCGAAAGAAATCCGAATCATCAGAACAGAGGCAACAACATACATCAACAGAAATCGTATCACTGCATTCATCCATGGAAAAATACCGTTAATCGCCGCGAATAGTCCTCCGATGGCTGCCGCAAGCAAAAGCTTGGGTAGACTGCTGCTCTTTTTATTAACGAGCTTCAGCAGGAATAGCAGGATGAAGTCAATAAAAAAATTCAGGATAAAGATAATGTCTGGGTAAACCTCAAGGTACAAATTTCACCTCCAATAAAAGTTCTGTCATCCTTTGCAATTTCATGATCCAAGGTATATCCAGATTATAACTTGTTTTCGTTCCAAAATATGTCAATCCATGGAGCTAAATCAAAGGTTCTCGTTTACTTTTTTTTACAGCTTTTCGGCTTATCTGCTTTAATGGCACAAAAAAAGCTGTCATGCTATTTCATTAGAAATAATATGACAGCCTTAATCTCTTATGTATTATTCTTTTTCTATTTATTGTGGCGGTTCTTCTGCAAAAACTCAGGAATTTTAATTCCGCCGGGATCTGTGTTTGTATTGCTCGGAGCCTTCGCAGGCTGACTTACCGGTTTTCTTAAAGGATCCGTATAGTAGCTTGTCGGATTGCTCTGCTTTACCTGATTTGCCGGATTGCTATACGTATTTCCAAAAGAGGAGTAATTCTTATTGTAATTAAACTCCGGCTTCGGCTGCGTATACATGCCGCTGCCGGAAGTCGTACGTCTTAAGAAATCCGGTGTTTTCACCATATCCTTACTTCTGCTATCCAATCCGGTGGCAATGACCGTAATCGTAGCCGTATCCTGATTGGTATCATCGTACATAGCACCAAAGATGATGTTCGCAGCTTCTCCTGCCAGCTCCTGCACCATCGTGGCCGCATCGTTTGCTTCAATCAAGCTGATATCACCAGAAATATTAATAATAACGTGGCTGGCCCCCTGAATGGTTGTCTCAAGCAGAGGACTGGTAATTGCCTGCTTCACAGCATCGATACATTTATCGTCGCCGGAGCCCACACCGATTCCGATATGTGCAATTCCCTTATCCTTCATAACGGTCTGTACGTCTGCAAAATCCAGGTTAATCAGACCGGGTACATTGATCAGGTCAGTAATTCCCTGAACCCCCTGCTGCAATACTTCATCTGCTTTTTTTAAAGCATCCGGCATAGTTGTTCTGCGGTCAACAATCTCTAATAATTTATCGTTTGGAATTACAATTAAGGTATCCACATGTTCCTTTAATCTCTCTATACCGTTGATTGCATTCGTCATACGGGTCTTTGCTTCAAATTTAAACGGCTTTGTAACAATGCCTACCGTTAATATTCCCATATCCTTTGCAATCTGAGCCACAACAGGCGCAGCACCGGTTCCGGTTCCGCCGCCCATACCACAAGTGACAAAAACCATATCCGCACCTTGAATGATCTCAGTTAATTGCTCCTTGCTTTCCTCTGCAGCCTTTTGTCCAATCTCTGGTTGTGCTCCCGCACCGAGTCCCTTCGTAAGTTTTTCTCCAATCTGAATACACTGCGGTGCTTTACAGCTTTTTAGATGCTGCTTGTCCGTATTGACACAAATAAATTCAACACCCATGATGTTCTCTTCTATCATTCGATTAACGGCGTTATTACCTGCTCCTCCTACCCCAATTACAAGTATTTTTGCAGATGCATCCGCCTCATTTGTTTTTATTTCAAGCAAGGTCAATTCCTCCTTCATCGTAATCTTTGCTAAATATCTAAGCTTAAATTTCCCTCTCATAACTTGTTCCATTTTCGTTCAAAAACCACATCATGATGGGATTAATTTAAAATCCAATACAATTTCTGGTGGCTCTTTCATCCTACTATATATAATATCTTTAAATTCCCAAATAATCAAGCATAATTTTGAAAAATTATCATTTATTTACGGTAATTCCATCGAATTTTCGCAGAATTACCAGAATTATCTATCTGTAGCATACGATAAGCGGGTTTAAGCAAGCCAGGTAAATGTTCTGTCTTGTATGGANNAATAATAGAATCGGTATTTTTGTTGAATTCTCTCATATCTAGGACTAATTTCTTTCCTTTTACTTCGGGCAATATGTTCTTAAGTTCTGCTAATATTTCATCATAGGTACTTCGTTTTCCAAGCTGGACTCTTATGTCCCCGCAGTCAACGGTAACTTCATATTTACTGTTAAAGCTGATGGTATCAATGTCCATTTCATACTTATCAATGATCTGTGTCAGATTAAGAATCACATCAAACAGATCTGCCTTCGGTACTTCAAGCTTTTCATGTAATATGACCTTATTAAAATGCAAACCCTTGATCTGCGGAATATCCTCCAAACGTTTTGCGGAACTCTCAACAACAATTCCATCCTTGTCAAAATATAAGTACTCTCCCAAAAATTCCACACACCCCGTAACCTTCTTCTCATAAACAAGGATATTAACGGAATGATTATCGACCAGCTCAAGGTCGATGCTCTGAATAAACGGAATATTTATTTCAGTAAAGTATTTCATTTTCAGATAGAGCAGGAGTGAGTTATGATCCCATCTCGTTTGAATGACTTTTTCTTGAATTTCCTCCGGAGTATATCTGGTAGCTCCTTTCACCGTTATATTCTGCAGCCGGAATGTACTTACAAATATTGCGGCAGGAATCCCAAAAAGGATTAAGATTCCGATCAGCTTTAGAAATAGCTTCTTCCGTATACTTTTTGGCTTCTTTTGCTTTTCTCTCATACTGATACTCCTTATGAAGCATTCTCACTACAATATCGGATATTTGCTCCCAAGGCAGAAAGATCTCTGCAGATATCCTCATAACCACGCTCAATGCTGGTAGCTCCCTGAACGATCGTTGTACCTTCTGCAGCAAGCCCGGCAACCACAAGCGCTGCGCCTCCCCTTAAATCATGGGATTTCACAACGGTACCATGCAACCGCCCGACGCCGGTAATTATCGCTTTGTTCTCCGATGATTCCAGGCTGATCTCTGCACCCATCTTCCTAAGTTCCTCTACATTCTGGTAACGTGATTCAAATATTTCCTCTGCAATGGTGCTTTTACCATCCGCCAAACAAAGTACGGTCATCATCTGCGACTGCATATCAGTTGGAAATCCGGGGTATGGCTGTGTCTTTATGAATTCGATCGGTTGTAATTTCTTTTGGCAGTATACTCTTACGTTATTTTCATAAGTTTCTATACTGCAGCCGGCCTTTCTAAGAATACGGATAACGGCATCCAATTTCCCAACGGGAAAATCCGTCAACACCGCATCCCCATAGGTTGCTGCAATTGCTGTCATATAGGTTCCTGCTACGATGCGGTCCGGCATCAGGGTGAAGGTAACATCATGCAATTCTTTTACGCCTTCGACCTGAATATAAGCGGTGCCTTTCCCGCTTATTCTCGCTCCCGCTTCCTGGAGATAACTACAAAGCTCCGTTACTTCGGGTTCCCTTGCCGCATTGAATATCCGGGTTGTCCCCTGAGACAATGCTGCCGCCAGGATTACATTCTGCGTTGCGCCTACACTGGGAAACTCTAAAAAAATATCGTTTCCGACAATCTCATTGGTATAGCAGTGAATGATTTCCCCGTCATTTAAAAACTCTTCGGTTACATTCATTTTTGTCATTGCATTCAAGTGATAATCAATGGGCCGCTTTCCTATAGAGCATCCGCCGGGATAGGCAATGGTTACCTCATGGCACCGGCCGAGCAAAGCTCCAAGGTATAGAATCGAGCTGCGCATCTTCCTTACCGATTCCTCGGATACCGAAGGAGAGGTAATGACCGAACTGTCCACAAATAAGGTATTCCCCTGCCATTTCGTTTTGCATCCCAGTTCCTCAAGTATTTTAATCATATGTAAAACATCCAGAATCTTGGGACAGTTCTTAAGTGTTGTAATTCCTTTATTCAAAACTGTAGCAGCTATAATTGGTAAAGCTGCATTTTTTGAACCCTGTATTTTTAATTCACCCTTTAACTGCTCACCGCCGACGACCTTGATACTCGACATAGCACACCTCAGACAATTAAGGAAATATAATACCACTATATGAATCCCAATTTGTCCCCGTGAATCCAGGTAAAATCAGTGATTTCAGCGGCCAGGCGGACAAATCGTTACTGTTCACACCCCGGGTAAAGTCTATCATATGATTTCGACAAATGATATCCGATAAGGGGTATTTGAAAACGTCTCCAAATTCGGATACATTTGTCGAAATCATAACATGGTATACATGGTGGGTGTGAACAGTAACCAAAGCGTTTCATGTCCCGTTACTCTGTCTTACTGCTT
>DOWG01000040.1 GCA_003519685.1 Lachnospiraceae bacterium | reverse complement strand
GTAGCTTCCCATTCGGGTTCCGCCGACGGCTCCGCGGAAGCAGCTGTGTTCTCTTCGGAGAGTCCTTCCCGATCGTCAGAAGCTACCGATAGTTCTTCTTTATTTGTCACGGATTCGTACGGCAAAGCAGGATAGAGGATCTCGCTGTCCTCTTCATCTAAGAACTGTCCCAGCTTTTTCAGCTCCGATACCGTCATCTTCACCCGCAGTCCGGAATCCTTTTGATAAGGATAGACAAAATGAATTCTCCGTTCAATTTCCTTTCGCAGTTTTTCATCATAGACCTGATCCGGCTGAATAGAGAGCAGTACCTCTTTATCCTTGTGCAGAAAGATCTGCTTCTTCATCTCCTCCTTAAGGAGGTCTCCCCGGCGGACGATGGCAATTGTCATACCATCCTTCTGCACCTTAAGAACATTTTCCTCCGGCATAAGGTTACATCCCATCTGGTTAATCATCGCCGGAAGAACCCAGTCAAGGTAACTTTTTGAGGAAGTCATTTCAAAGAAGGAGAAATCTTTTTCCTTCAGTTCCTCCATGGATTTTAGGAACCCGGTCATAATCAGCTTTTCCTTCGCCCTTGTCATGGCAACATAAAGCACACGGAGCTCCTCCCCCAGATTCTCCACCTGCACCTTCTTCTGAATCACCTTTTTAAGTAAGGTCGGAACCTTGGTCCTTCTCTCGCTGTCAATATACTCCGGTCCGACCCCCAATTCACTGTGAAGAATAATATTACTGCGGATATCCTGGGTATTAAACTGCTTGCTCATCCCGCCCACGAAGACAATCGGAAATTCCAGACCCTTACTTTTATGAATACTCATAATGCGGACCGTATTGTCCTGCTCCCCGGAGGTAGCTGCCTCTCCGAAATCCACCTCATACTTATGCAGCTTCTCAATATAGCGGATGAAATGAAACAGCCCGCTGTAACTGCCCTTCTCAAAGCGCACTGCCTGGGAGATCAGCATATCAATATTTGCTTTCCTGCGCTCTCCGCCCGGCATTGCCATAACATAATAATAGTAACCGGTTTGCTCCAGTATCTCTTGCAGCAGCTCATGAATCGGCGTATAGGCAACCATTGCCCGATAATCCTCCAATTGATCCAGGAAACGCTCCAATCGCAGGCGGATTTCCTCGTCGCCGCCTTCCCTGGCATAGGAGCAAACCGCGGTATACATGCTATTGTTTTGGTCTGCGGCCCGTATCAACGCAAGCTGCGTCGAAGTCAGACCAACGATCGGAGAATAGAGAACGCCTGCCAGCGGAATATCCTGCCTCGGATTATCAATAATACGCAGCACATTTAGAATCGTTGTAATCTCTAAGGTCTGAAAATAGCCGGTTCCGGTATCCGCATACGCAGGAATTCCTTCCTGCATTAAGGTATTGACAAATACCTCCGACCAGCCGGTCATACTCCGTAGCAGAATAACGATATCACGATACTCTGCCGGACGGTGGGTTTGGTTCTTCGTATCATACAGCAAAAGACCGGTATCCGGGTCGGTAAGCTCCCTGATTCTTTTGGCAATGACTCTGGCCTCCATTTCCTTCTTTGTATAGACAATATCCTCGGGGTCCTCCCTGTCCTGCTCCCCGGCTTCGGCATCCTCCGTCCTTTTCTCCGCCGGCATTTCTCCTTCGGAAGGCTCTTCCTCCTCGGTAACAAGCAGCAGCTCCACATCATTTGCCAGCCGTTCCTTCATTTCCAGACCTTCGATCATATCCTCATTCTCATATAATCCGCCATAAGCCAGCGACGCCGCCCGATCGTAGACTATTCCGCCTACCGATTCCTGCATGATCTGACAAAAGATTCCATTTACATAATCCAGGACTACTTTTCTGCTTCGAAAGTTGCGATCCAGATCAATCCTTTGATAGAGATTGGTATCCCCATTCTCCAGAGTATCCAGGGCAGCATAGGATTTGTATTTTTCCATGAAAAGCTCCGGCATAGCGAGACGGAATTTATAGATGCTCTGCTTTACATCTCCGACCATAAAGCGGTTTGGACATCCTATCCTTTCTCTGGAAATGCTCTGCAGGATGGTCTCCTGCACCAGATTACTATCCTGATATTCGTCGATCAGGATTTCCTCAAATTGTTCGGAAATCTCACATGCGGCTTCCGTAGGAACCATTTCTCCCTCTTTTTCCTCCACCAGGATCTTTAATGCAAAATGCTCTAAGTCGTTAAAATCAATTAAGTTCTTCTCTTCCTTCTTCGCTGCAAATTCCTTCCGGAAATCGGTTGTCAGCTCGAATAATACCCGCATAACACTTCGAACCGCCTGCATATCCTGAAGCATTTCCTCCGGTGCCTGGAAGAAGAACTGGGCTGTCAGATCCTTTAATCCCTTCTTGACCTCATCCCGCAGAGCCTTCACCTGATCTTTTAACTGTGGGGAGACCCCCTCCTGCTTCTTGCCAGATAACCGTGCATGGGTTATACCGCCAAATCTGCCGGCATATGCTTCGTAGGTATCTGCCATGCTAAGCTCCGTAAGCAATGCGCGGTCGGACAGAAGTGCCGGCAGATATGCCTCCGGTCCGTCCGATAAATTGCAGAGCTCGATCGCCTTTGCATTCTTCTGCATCAAATCTCCCAATACGGTTTTCACATAATGGAGGAGTTCCTGCATCCAGGTGGACCGGTTCATATCCTCCAGGGATTCGATTGCAAACTCCTTCTCCTTCTCTTCCATCCATTTCTCCGGCCATGGAGCACTCATGGAAAAGGAATACAGCTGCAGAATCAAGTCCTCCACCGGCGCATCCGATTTGGAATAGGAGTAGCTTTCGATAAATTGATGAAAATCCTCCCTTCCCTCCTCATACCAGCGTTCTAGCACATCCGCGATAACATCGGATTTCATTAGCGTAATCTCCGATTCCTCCGCTATCTTGAAAGCGGGATCCAGATCAATGCGATGGAAATAATTGCGGATCACATTTAAGCAAAAACTATGTATGGTAGTTATCTGCGCACTTTGGAGAAGGGAAACCTGCTTCTGCAGATGGGCATTATCCGGCTCCTTCTGTAGTTTTGCATCGATTGCTTTCCCAATTCTTCCGCGCATCTCTGCTGCAGCGGCGTTGGTAAAGGTAACCACAAGCAGATGGTCAATATCAATCGGATTCTCCCCTTCCGAGATCATGCTGATGATACGTTCCACTAATACCGCCGTCTTCCCGGAACCTGCCGCCGCCGAAACGAGTAAATTCTTCTTTCTCGTATCAATTACTTTCTGTTGTGCCTCTGTCCAGCCCATACACATCTCCTATCTAAAAATATTGATACGAGTGTCATAAGTCATTTTAAGGTTTTGATATGAATAGGACTGAATATATATGCGCTCCTATTCATATTCATTGTTTTTATATGACTTATGACACTCATATCATATGAACGAATATCTTGTTACTGTTCACACCCCGGGCAACGTCTATCCTATATTTAGAGTGCTTTTTTAACAAATTGATAAAGTTAATTCTCTTCCCCGAAGATCTCCTGTCTCAGTTCCTCCGTCGATTTCTTCGCCAGGTTTCGGTAGCCATGCCCCGGCAGCCGGCTGTCAAAACCGCAGGCGGAGCGGAATTCACAGTAATCGCAGGCGGTACGGTCCCCGTTTCGATATGGATTTAGCCGCGTGTCCCCATGCAGAATCTGTTTACTGTCCTCCACCAGCTTACGGTTCACATAGCTCACCAACGCTTGAAGCTCTTTACTTCCTGCCGCAGAGGAACGCTTCGCCAGTTCCCCTTCCTTATTGGTTTCCACAGGTATAATTTCCGATTTTACCGACGCCCGCAATGTTCCATCCGGACCGGCAAGATTTTGGTCCATGAGTGCCAATACCTTTTTGTCCTCATTTGCCAGACCATTCATCCGAAGGCTTTTAAAGATTTCTTCCTCGACCTGCTCCGTCTTGGCAACGATCGGATCATCGATATGGTAGTAAAAGATACCGGAAGGCACTACCTCCTTCTGCGGATACCTGTTTTTCAGATATTCTATGGCAGCACTGAGATAAATGGAGAGCTGCTGCTGTAAACCATAATAGATACTATTAATATCAAAGAAGGTATTGCCCGATTTATAGTCAATCACACGCACATATACTTTATCCTCTTCTTCGTATAAATCCAGACGGTCAATCCGCCCCTGCAGTGAAAGAACGGCGTCAGGGACATGGAAGAAGGGCATCTCATATCCAGCCGGCTCAAAGACTCCCTGCTTAATCTGGTTGCAGAGTGCCCACAGGGTCCGTACCGTGATCCGTTTCATCCGGGTGATTAAGTACTCATTTCTCTTGGTACTCCGAAGGTAGGAATTCTCATATTCCTCCACCGCCTTCTCAACACACCAGACAGCCCAATCCTCCCGCACTTCATCCGGAATGGTATGCCAGGTATATTCCCCCATATCCAGCTTCTTTGAGAAATTGTCAATCGCATTGTGAAAAATATTCCCTATGTCCGGTATCGCAAGCTTATATTCCCTTCGCTCCTCCAGGGACAACCCATAGGACATAAAATGGGCGAAGGCACAGCCGGCATACTGCTCCAGCCTTGTCACACTTCCCTTTAGCTCATTGCCATAGAGAAGTTTTGCTGCCAGCTTTGAGATTCCCTTCTCCTGATTAACATAGAAGGCTCCCTGCACAAGCTTACTTAACACCTGGTGGGTCTCTTCACCGGATTTATAATATAGAAACAGTTCCTTCCAGAGGTCCGTAACCTCCCTCTGCTGAAACTCCCGCAGTCCATCGGCCAGATAGGTAAGCCCCTGATCCCTTAAGATATGCTCCGCATCCTCTTTTGCCTCATCATCCATACGGACTGCAATCTGTGGAAACAACTGCTTCATCTTACCGATCAGATAGGAGGGATTCACGGATTTTCCTTCCCCGTTAACCCGATGATAGGTAAGATAGAGCTTATCCTTTGGCTTGGTCATACTGAGATAGATATAAAACTGCTCCGTAAATGCCTGCTGCCGTTTCGTCGGAGCCAGCTCAATGTCGTTACTTATCAACAGCTCCCGCTCAATATCGGAAAGAATTCCACCACTGGATAGAGATTTCGGTACAATTCCTTCATTCATCCCCATAAAGAACAGTACTTTAATATCCTTGAGGCGGGTTCTCTGCGTATCACCCACCACAATTTCATCCACACCGGGAGGAATAAGCCCCATCTTAACTTCAATTAATCCGGTTTCTATAATCTCGCCAAATTCCTTCAGCGTAACATGCTCGGACCCTAACAGCAGTACCATCTGATCGTAGAGCTCCATAACAATCCGGTACACCTGCTCAAATTCCTTGGCTGCCAACGCCTGATTCTTCTCCTGGAAGCTTTGCCGGCACTCCTCCAGCTTCTGTTCGACCTGAAGCCGGACGCCCAGCTCATAGAGTGCTGTCGTATAATCTTTCAGTGTCTTTTCTTTATCCTTTAAAACCTCATAGAGGGGCTGCACCTCTGCGATCAATTGCTCCCGTGCCTGATTGATTCGCCCTAAGTCCACCTTCTCCCGGCTGCGAAAGTTCCTGGTAAATGGCTCTCTATACCGCTTGCTCCCCCGGATTCCCGTTGCAAGGATATAGTTTTCCAACAGGTCAACCTCCTCCTTCGCCACCTCGGACAGACCGGTCCGCAGATAGCGGAAAACACTTTCATAGCTGTAATCCTCTGTAGCAATGGCAATGGCGGAGCGAAGCATTTCTACAAAAGGATTATTTAGGATATCCTTCTTATAATCAATAAAGCAGGGGATCCCCATCCGGGTAAATATTTGCTTGACAATCCTGCCGTAGCTTTCAATATCCCCGGTAACCACGGCAATATCCTGATAGCGGCAGCCTTCCTCCCTGACGAGCCGTTTGATCTCCCTGGCTGCAAAAGCTACCTCTGCTTCGGCATCCTTTGTCTCATGAATCGTAATATCTTCCTGCTCCCCTTCATAGGACCGATAGGGATAGCGGAATAAATTATGCTCCAGAAAGGCAAGGGCAGGGGAATGAAAAAAACGGTAAGGAACTTTGCTTTTATTACATTTCTCCGCGTATACCGGTTTTTCAATCTTGATATCATGATCCTGCGCTATCTGATACAGCTTCTGGATTGTTTTCTTACTTAAGCTAAACAGCTGATGATCCGCCACGGGAGCCATTAAGTCTTCGGACGGATCAATCGTAACCGTCACCATGACCTTCCTTGCGTATTGCATCATTTTCGCCAACAGCTGATACTGACAGGGAGTGAAGCCGGTAAAGCCATCCAGACAGATCACGCTGTTTTTTAACCACTCGGACTGATCGACAATCTTATTTAATACCACAAGGGTTTCCTCTGCCGTTATATAGCGTTCCTTCATAAAAGCCTGAAAACCGTTATATACCGTTAAAATGTCTGCAAGCTTCGCTTTTAGCACCGGTTTCTTCGCTGCAATCTCCTGCATCTTATCGAAGTCTTCCGGCTGAATATTGTATTGAAACAGTTCGGACAGCATGGATTTTAGTTCCCCGATAAAGCCCGGTTTCTTTACATTGGAGCCAAACAGGATCAGATCCTTGCGTTTTTCAGCGACTACTTTGCGCAGTACCATACTCTTACCCGTATCCTCCAAGATTGGATAATCGTTCCCTCCTACCTCATCAAAGATACGGAACGCAAAGCGAAGGAAGCTAAGGATATCCACATTCATCACACCATGCTCCGGGTGCATACTGACAATATCCTTCTGTGTCTGCAGAGTAAACTGCTCCGGCACAATAACCAGATAGTGCGTGTCTCTATTTAATTTTGATTGTTTAATTACCTCACGGTATAGCTGATAGGATTTACCGGAACCGGCACTTCCTAAGAATAGCTGCAAGGACATAAAATATCCCTCCATCCTTTGGAATTTATCTGCATAAATTATTCTACTGTATAATACTATATAATAAGATTAAGACATGAAGCAAATCATGCTCGGAGGATAGATATGGCAAAGACAAAAATAGTCGTTATCCAGCTAAAAGAAATCATATATACGGTAATATTTGCCGTCTTAGGCATTCTTCTGATTCTTCTACTTATCTTTATGTTCTGGCCGGATAAAAAGGATGAGACCGTTTCAGAAAATACCGAGATTTATAGGGCAGGCGTGTGGACCTCCTCCATCGCATTAAGCGATACAGCAATTAATCTAGAGGTTGTGGTAGATAAGAATCATATTAATAAGGTTAGCATTATCAATATCGATGAAACCGTCACGACTATGTTTCCTCTTATAGAGCCCTCCCTAGAAGATATTGCGACCCAATTATATGAAGATGTTCCGATCGAACAGGTCAAACTAAACGAGGACAGTAAATATACGCAGCAGCTTTTACTGGATGCAATTAAAGCAGCCCTAGATAAGGCAAAG
>DOWG01000056.1:5679-28190 GCA_003519685.1 Lachnospiraceae bacterium | reverse complement strand
TCTCCTCCATCGCTAGATCAAGATGTCAATACCGCCCATTTTCGGCGGTGATTTTTTATCTTCCTTGCTGTCCTTCTTGTTCTTTTTCTTCTTATTACCCGTACCATAATATTGGTTGTTTCCTTTTTCTTTAGCGTCATAACGGTATTCGCTGTTTTCGCTTTTTGTTGGCTTTTTTGCCGTCATCCTATCTTGCTTGATCTGATTCTGAAAATGATTGCTATTCTGAACCTGCTCCTGTACGGTTCTTTGACTTTCGATATGCTTATACTGTGATGCCTCTTGAGATTGGATGATTTCAACCGGCCTGATCGGCATACCCACCACTCCTTTGTAGGAACGTTAATAAGGTATAATTTTTATATCTGCTCTATCTCTGACAAATCTGCTGTGCTGTACGGCATCTTTTACATAATAAGTTACATTGGAAATGACGATTTTTGTGCCGGGATGAATGGTATCCTGTACCTTTATTATTCCGCTGGTATTGTTCTCCATCTGTGCTCGCAGCGCTTCATAACGGCTTTTTTTCACTTTCGTCTGTGCCTCTAATTGGACGTTTTTCTGTGTTACCTGTTTTAATATTTCCCGGATCTCTTTGCTGACGGGGGCTCCCGGGGTAATTCTCTTACGCAGCATATTGAGTGCCTGAATTAATTTTTCTTTCTCCTCCGCCATAATTGCAAGTTCTTTTTCCAGCTCCCTGAATTCCTCCGAAATTCTTGGGTCAATTCCAACCTCAAGTAAAGTTGCACTTCCCATATCGGAACCGGCTGTCTTGACGGATATCATCGTGCCGGATTTTAGCTTACATCCGGAAACAAAGCCTCTTTTGCCTCCTACTATGATATCTCCCAGCGCAGATACATTGCTATGCATAATCGATTCGGTCGACACATAGCCGCCGGCAATCACTTCCGCATTTTCAATAAATTTTGATACGATATTGCTATTCGCTTTTAAAATGCCTTTGTTCATGCCCTGCATTCCCCGGCGAAGGACGATCTGTCCTCCCGCTTCCAGGTAAGCTCCTTCAACGACACCTAATACCTCGATATCTCCCCTTGCCTTAACCGTATATCCGGTCAGCACATTTCCTTTTACCAGGACGTTGCCGTCATAGTCAACATCACCGGTGGAGGCTCCGACATCAGCAGGAATATTATAGGTATCCGAAACGAATACCCGGTCATCCGTTAAGGCAACATGTCCATCCACATCGGAGAACATCTGCAGTCCATCCTCGGATACGTGAATATTATTTCCATGACGCAGGACCCGATTCACTACCCTGTTCGGGCGGATGGTATTCCCAAAGACATCCGTTCCCGGAATTCCCGGATCTGCAGGTACTAATGTGGCTAGCAAATCTCCTTTTCGGCAATGGGATATGGTATCCAGATGATGAAAGTCTACCGAACCATCCTCGTTCGTTCTGGGTTTATGTGATAGGTCCGTGTTAAAATGATAGGTAATTACCGCATCCTTTCCCTGGACTGCCTGGGCACCCTTTGCCAATATGTAATCCGTACAATATTTTCTATCCTTTATAAATAGATTAATTGCCGCTTCATCAATACCATATTTGATTCCCGCTTGTGTTAGCGTCTGTACGATATCCTCCTTCGACAAAAGAGTGCCCTTATTCATAGGCGGATAAAATCTTCCTTGGACATAAAGGCGATTCTCTGAGATATCAAATATAAAACGCTCATTCTGCGGCGTTATTAACGTTGGAGTAAGCTTAACCTCAATTATATCTTTTATCGTTCCTAAGGCTCTCCCTACTGCAATTTTATCATAGTCATAAATCTTTACATCACTGAGATATCGGTTAATCTCATCAAATATAACCGGTTGCCCTCCAAGTTCTGCATCAACGATCTTTAAATATAATCCGTCATCCTTATTAATTAACTGAAAATAACCATTCCTACCACTCATTTTCAACCTCACTTCTACGCGGCTTTTTGCGTATCCTGGAGTTTGTGAATGCCGCGCAGACACAAACTCTGTGAGTGAAAGAATTTTGAATCCTTTCACTCTTTACTCCCCGCCAGTTTCTCTGTTCTAAATGAATTGTTATTATCCAGGTGGTTTCAAAGGTATGTCATCATTTATGTAAAGTTTTATGTCAATTAATTAAGAAAAATGTCTATATTCTTTCCAAGCTTTATTTTCATTTTCTGAAGTGCTTTTGTATGAAGCTGGGAAACCCTCGATTCCGATACCTCAAGAATTAGACTGATTTCTTTTAATGTTAATTCTTCATAATAATATAGTATGATAACCGTTTTTTCTTTCTCGGTCAGGGTTTCCAATGTTTTTACAAGTAAATTCTTAAGCTCCTGTTTTTCTATTATTCTCTCGGGCGGTTCATAGGATAAAGCAAAACTCTTTTCAATGCTTCCCTCACTGCCCTGCTCCATAAATTCATCTAAGGATATTATGTTCGTTACTTTCGTCTGATTCTGCCATAATTCCAATTCTTCAAGAGGAATCTCCAACTCCTCCGCTATTTCCTCATCGTTTGCTGCTCTTTGGTTCCTTGTTTCAAAACTTTGATATGCCTGATCCAGCTTTCTCTGCTTTTGACGAATGCTTCGGGGAATCCAGTCCATCTTTCGTATCTGATCTAATATTGCTCCCCGAATTCTCAGAGATGCATAAGTTTCAAATTTCACACCCTTGCTGTAGTCGAATTTGTCAATTGCGTCAATCAATCCAAAGACACCATACCCTACCAAATCATCATATTCCACATTATAACCCAGATACATACTTAACCGGCCGGCTACAATCTTTACTAATCCTGTATATTCAATTATCAATTTTTCCTGCAGCCCGGAAGTTTTTTTTATGGAATATTCCTCCCAGAGCTTTTCTCTATCCTCTGCGTTCATGATGCCTCCTACTATGCAGAACTTTTTTGTATTCTCTTCGGATTCCTCTATTTTAAAAACGTAGTTACGAATTGATACGAATTAACAATGAAATATTTTTGATTTTAAATGGTGTGCATAACCTATTTTTCTCTGTTTTCCTTCTTCCTATCGCTGCTTTCCACGGAAACCTTTTCTTTCTTCTCTTCTTCCTTTTCCTGCGGATTCTGACTTGTCTCTTCCCCGTCCTCTTCCTTTTGTTCTTCCATCGGCTTTTCGAGCAAGGCCTTTTCTAGAAGTGCCTTGGCTGTTAATCCCAGGATATAGAACAGAACCAGTACAAGAAGAAGCCGCTTTAATGCGGTGAACGTCTCTACTTTATGTATGATATTAATGATACTGATAATGGCTCCGGCAATCAGCATGATCAGAGCCGGAAGATATTTCAAACGCATTCTTTCACCTACCCTTGATGCTAAACTTGAAAATAGATGTTAAATTATTTTACGATCTTTTCCCACAGATTTAATATGCAGCTCCCCGTTTTCGGGGTAAAACTCAATCGTTCTTCCGTAATTTGCACCGGTGTCCTCCGCCCGTATCATGATTCCAAGTTCTTTTAGCTTCTGCTTGGTTGCTTCGACATTCCGTTCTCCAATTCGCATCATGTCACTGTTATTACTGAAGGCAAACATCTGCGCACCTCCCGCAATCTTCGCAATCAGCGCGCTGCGTTTTGCCCCAATTCCCATCATTCGTCTAATAAGTTCGTCTATCCCCGTGTCTGCAAACTTTGCTTTATTCTCGTTGTTCAATATTTTTGTACTGTCCGGCAGCATAACATGTACTAAGCCTGCTATCTTTGTTACCGGATCATATAATACGATACCTACACAGGATCCTAGACCCAATGTGGTAATTGCATCCGGAGCGGCACATACATTTAGATCTGCCATCCCTACCTTTATCATTTCGTTCATTTGTCCACCTTACAACCCTAATGATGATAAAATAGCTCCATAGGATTTTAATGATGGAATTAGAATAAAATATCCATTCACCGCTTTTAGATCATCACCAAATTCTGTTTCAATCAAAAGTGCTTTATCTCCGATTTTGCCAAATTCAATTGCCGGCACACTTAAGATTGCTCCGGCCATGTCAATTGACAGATAGGGAATACTTGAGGTTATTACCAAATTCGTTAGTCCGGAAAGCGAAGACAGGTAAGCTCCGGCGATAATATTACCAATTTCTTTCAGCGCGGACAATTCCATTTCGGTAAACTCCTCCGTGCCGCCTTCTTCTGATCCGCCCATTAATAAATTTACTAAGTGGCGGGATGCAGGCATATCCATCATAAACATCATCATGCCGTCGATTTGCCCCTGCAGGGTAAAAAGAATGCCGACCACAATCTTTTCCGCTCCTCCAACGATATCCGGCAGATTCTTAAATTCTAATAATTCCACATTGGGAACCTTCATATCAATCTTGGAATTTATCATCTGGGATAGTGCTGTGGTGGCATTTCCCGCACCGATATTTCCAATTTCACGAAGTACATCATATTGCATATTATTAATTTTATCGAGATCAATATGGGACACCACGAACACCTCCTGCTTCTATTTGATTAAGCATTCTTACTGCTTTGCCTTTCCTGGTCTGCCATGGAAGTAATATTCAGGATGTTAATTAATTCATCCCCGTATTTTCCTATCCCACTGCTGTAAGTAGCCTTATCGCTCCTATTATCGTAGCCCAGCTTGTCGATCTCCGAGTTTGCAAGGGTAATTACTTCTTTTACCTCGTCGACAATAATCCCTACCGGAGCTCCCTGTTCCTCCGGCTTTAAGATGATGATACGAGTGGATGACGTATTCTCTGCCTCCGTAAGTCCCAGCTTTAACCGAAGGCTCATAACCGGTATTACTTCTCCCCGCAGATTGATTACCCCTTTAAAATAGGATTGTGCCTTGGGTACTCTTGTGATTCTCTGCATGATGATAATGCTCTCGATGTACTTTATCTCAATTCCATAGGGCTCGCCCCCTAATTTAATTATGATATATTGCTTTGCTTCTTCAACTGCCATGTATCGCACCCCCTACACCAAAGAATTTATATCAAGAATCAAGGCAACTTCACCATTGCCCAGGATCGTTGCACCGCTGATCAGCTTCGGACATTTTATATACTTACCGATGGATTTGATAACAATCTCCTGCTGTCCTAACAGCCGGTCAACAACCAGGCCAGCGAAACGCTCGCCCTTCTTAACAATTGTGACAAGAAGCTCCTCCGGGTTCTCCTCTGAGGTTTCCTCCTGCTTTTCGCAGTCCAGGATCTGATTTAAGTAAATAATTGGAATAATGTTTCCCCTCAAATTAATCACTTTTTTCCCCTGTACCTGCTTAATATCGGATAATGGAATATCTTCAACCGTTTGAATGCTTCCAAGAGGCAGCGCATATTTCTCCGTACCGACAACGACCATAAGCGATTGAATAATGGCAAGGGTAAGAGGAAGACGGATAATGAAGTCCGTTCCCTCTCCCAACTTTGTCTTTGCCTCAATTTCTCCGCCCAAGGCTTCGACCTTCGTCTTTACAACATCAAGACCAACCCCCCGGCCGGATATCTCCGATACCTTATCGGAGGTTGAGAAGCTTGGCTGGAAAAGGAGATCAATAACATCCTTGTCCGTCATTCTCCCCGCCTGCTCTTGTGTAATGGAGCCCATCTGAACCGCCTTGCTCTTAACCTTCTCAACGTTAATGCCGCCGCCGTCATCTCTTACCTCGATCACAACGTTGTTGCCCTCCTGGTAAGCATCCAGGAAAATGGAGCCTACCGGATTCTTGCCAAGCCGCTCTCTTTCTTCATTCGACTCCAGGCCATGGTCTGCCGCATTACGGAGCAGATGCATCAGCGGATCCCCGATTTCGTCAATTACGGTCCGGTCGAGCTCGGTGTCCTCACCGGTCATATACAATTCCATATTTTTATTTAGCTTCTTATTTAAGTCACGAATCATTCTGGGGAAACGATTTAATACACTTTCAATCGGCACCATTCTGGTCTTCATGACGGATTCATGAAGGTTCGTCGTGATTCGCTCCAGGTACTCAATTTGTTCATGGTAGGTACTATCCAGCATCAGTTCGGATTCGCTGCTGGCCGATATCAAGCCATTCTTTGCAATGATAAGCTCACTCACGAGATTCATCAGAACATCCAGCTTGTCAATGTCCACACGGACGGAACGATTAACCACCGGTTTTGCTGCCGGCTTTGCTGCCGGAACTTTCCCTGCTTTAACTTCATTCCCCTTTGCCTTCTGCCCCTTCCCCGTATTGCTCGCGGAAGCTGCAGATACTTTATCTTCCTCGGACAGCTGATAATAATCGGCAACGACATCTTTTACTTCCGATACATTCATCGCATACTTAATAAGCGCCTCGGGTGTCTCCTTCGTGATTATAAAAGCAGAATAATCAAAATCATACTTTTCATCCTCCAGGTCCTGTGCGCTTGGGTCCAATTTGATAATTTCACCATGCTCCTCCAGAGCGCGGTTTACTAAGAAAGCTCTTGCACCCTTTAGAACACAGTATTCTTGAATATATATCGTTAATCCGACTACCTTAAGTCCTATTTCGTAGGCTTTTGCAATTGCGTTTTTCTCATGCTCTTCCAGCTTTAAATATTTAAATTTGCATTTATCCGCCGGTTCTGTTTTTGCTGCGGCTGTATTAGCCGCATTAGCCGCAGCCGCCGGTGCCGCCTCTTCTATTCCGCCGCCAACGCCTGCCTTTAATATATTGTTAAGGTCATTAATGATATCTTCATTGTCCTCGGTTCCTTCATCCGCACTCTCTAAAATATTAGCAAGATAAGCCTCCAGCGCATCCAGACCGCGGAATAAAACGTCTACCAGATCCGGAGTTACCTTCATATTCCCGGCGCGT
Organism: Lachnospiraceae bacterium; assembly: GCA_003519685.1. GTDB lineage: Bacteria > Bacillota > Clostridia > Lachnospirales > Lachnospiraceae > Mobilitalea. The sequence goes on along the minus strand of DOWG01000056.1, from coordinate 21,334 downwards.
ACTTCGGAAAAAACATTCTCCATGTCATGGGTCAAACGCTGCATCCGCTTATATCCCATGGTTCCTGCCATACCCTTTAGAGAATGGGCAGCTCGGAAAATTTCATTAATGGTGTTCTCATTTTCCGGCTCTTTTTCCAAAATCAAAATATGCTCGTTTAAGCTTTGTAAATGTTCTTTTGTTTCATCAATAAAAATCTCAAGGTATTGACTTACATCCATTTAATGCACCCCCACGTTTTTTATGATTGCACTGGAAATGTCCTGCAGAGGCAGTACCTCATCGACGAGCCCGGTCTCTTTCATGACCTTTGGCATTCCATACACAACACTGGTCTCTTCATCCTGTGCAATCACATAAATATTTTGGCTTTTGTAAAGTTTCGAGATTCCGGCGGTTCCATCGCTTCCCATTCCTGTTAAAACTACACAGGTGATCTGGTCAAAGGCCAGTTCGGATAGCGATTCATACATAATATCCGCACAGGGCAGTAATCCGCGTCTGGCGGCTTCCTTTGAAACGGAAAGATAATATGCTCCATCCTCCCTCTGCAGCAATCGCATCTGATGGCCGCCTTTTGCTATGTAAACGGTGCCTTTTTCTAAAATATCACCGTCCTGCGCTTCCCTGACCCGAATCGAACTCAGTTCATTTAAACGATCCGCCAGAGATTTCGTAAATCCGGCCGGCATATGCTGTACAATAAGCACCGCAGCATCCAAATTCGCCGGTAATGCGGGAACTACCGTATGTAAAGCCTTTGGTCCTCCTGTGGAGCAGGCCATTGCTACGAGCTTATTCGTATTCGGATTACTTGCCCGGACTTTCTTTTTACGAATCTTTTCCCTTGTATTACCTGCAGCAGCCAGCATTTCAAGAGCGTTCACTTTCCCCGTCTTCTGCGTGGCTTTGACTGCCTCACAAAGGCATTCGAGTAAACGCCTGGAGAATTGATTGCTGTTTACCTCCGCAAAACTTTCTGGCTTTTTTACAAAATCAAAGGCTCCCAGCTCCAAAGCTTCGATCGTTTCCTTCGCATCCTGCCTGGCAATTGTACTTACGATAATGACCGTAGCCTTTATATTCTGCTTCTTCAGCTCAGCCAGGAATTCAATTCCATTCATTCTGGGCATCGTGATATCCAAAAGAACCGCATCAAACTCTTTTGCTCTGTGTTTCATTATATACAAAGCTTCCAGGCCATTTGCAGCGAACTCCGCCGCATGGAATCTTTCATCTGAATTTATTATATCAGATAATACCCTTCTCATAAGTGCAGAGTCATCTATAATAAAAATATTTTTTTTCATCTGCCAATACCCTTCCAATCTAGCCTTTTTCATTCTTCCTTCTGCGGCGTTCCTGCTCAAATATGTATTTAATTAAATCCTCCCGGTCCCTTTTACGAATATTTTTAAATTCCACCCGGTATTCATATACTCCGGGAAGATGAATCAATTTGTTGGCGGCTATAATCTCACCCTCGACCGTCATCCTCTTTGGCTTGTCGTCACTCATGAGATCCAACCGTATCCTCAACCTATCCCCCGGCTGATGTACATTTTTTGAATTAAATCTTGTACCTCCGCCGCTCAAATCATTTATAGTCGCCTTTTCCCATGCGTCGTCCAGCTCCTTCAATCGTTTCTGATAATTCGCTGCTTCGACGGAATCGACCGAGGCACTGTGAAACAACTTCTGATTCAGCTGTTCTTCTTCTGCCGTAATGATACGGTATTCGATTTCATGAACCATCTCAAGGCGGTAGTACTGCCTCCTCTGGACCTTTTCCAAATCAGAAGAAAGTTTCACCTTGAAAATAACGACATTATTGTCTTTACTTTTTTCATTAATTTCACAGATGCACTGATATAAACCCTTATTTGTATAAAAACAAAGATTGTATTTTCTGCCTGGTTCCAGCAGGAAGACCCGGTTATTGATGATTGGGGCTGAGATATGGATGGTATCCTCATCGCTATAATCCACCAGTTGGCTGACGAAAGGCCTTATTTTTGATATCGGCTTACCCGTATGATCCAGTAATCTTATGTGAATCTTATCACCAATTGATAATATATCCTGAAGCATTACGTCCCTCCCATGAAAATTAATGATCTAACTAATTAATACTATACAATACAATATGCTATAATTCAACGAAACCAAAACTAATTTCTCATATGGAATCGTCTTCTTGTTACTGTTCACACCCCTAACAAAGTCTATCGTATGATTTCATTTTACCTCTTACTTCTGGAAAGCAGGAAACGGGAAATCATCTGCGCAATTCCACTCCGCTCCTTTTTATGCTCCCCTTCCCTTTCATATAGAATATCTGCAAATTCATAGATTTTCTTAGAAAAATGGGAATTGGGATACAGGGTCAGAGCCGGCTTCTGATGGATTACTGCTTTTGATACCATTCCCTCCTGCAGCAGGGAACCCAGATACTCCATCCGGATATGTAAAAACTTATGCACAACTGCGCTTAATTTATCATAAAGCTCTCTGCCCTCTTCCTCCGAGGCAACCCGGTTTGAAATCATTCGTATCACCGTATCTTCGGAAGAAAAATCTGCCTTGCGCTTCAAGGTCTTCATAAGGGCATAGGCATCCGTGATCGAAGTTGGTTCCGGAGTCGTGACCAATAATACCTCCGAGCTGGCAGCGATAAACTCCAGGACAGCATCGGTAATTCCTGCTCCGGTGTCGATTAGAATTACATCTGCCTGCTGATCCAGTTCCGTCAGCTTTTGAACGAGATATATNNATGAATCCGATGTTCTCCGGCCCTCTCGTTATGATGTCCGTCAGGCTTTTTCCGCGGAAAATAAGATCCGCCAAGTTAAACTTCGGACGGATCCCCAGCATAACCTCTACATTCGCCAGACCAAAATCTGCATCCAGGATGACGACTCTTTTTCCTGCCTGGCTTAGCGCAATACCAAGGTTTACGGATATGCTGGACTTTCCGACCCCGCCTTTTCCACTGGTAACGGTAATCACTCTTGCTGTTTGCCTGGGAGCATTCTGACCTCGGACCAATTCCCTTAATTTCTCTGCCTGGTCCATACTATTGCCCCCTTAAAAGTTTCTTCGCAATGCTTTGGGCATCAATTTTACTAATATCATCCGGTACGTTCTGTCCGAAGGTAACATAGGATAAAGGCGCATTGGTCAGCATCCGGATATTCAGCAGATTACCAACACTGCCGGTCTCATCAAGCTTTGTGAAGATGAGATTGTAACTTGTAATATCGGAATAAACTTCCGTCATTTTAATGAGGTCTCTATATTTTGTTGTTGCGCTTAAAACAAGGTAAATTTCCTTTTTCTCTTCGGGAATAATATTCAGAAGGCGCTCTATGTCATCTCTTTGTTCCTTGTTTCGGTGGGAACGGCCTGCCGTGTCGACAAATACGATGTCATAATCCGCATATTTTTCCTCTGCCTGCTCGAGGTCCTCCTCCGTGTAGATCACCTCGATGGGAATTCCAAGAATATTGGCATAGGTACGCAGCTGCTCTACTGCAGCGATCCGATAGGTATCTGCGGTCAGAAAAACGATTTTTGCATTCTGCTCCATCTTATATTTGGAAGCGATTTTAGCGATCGTTGTCGTCTTCCCCACACCGGTAGGTCCGATAAAAAATACAAATTTGGGGCCTTTTTCACCCAACTCAATCGTTTTGGGCTGCCCAAGCTTTAGCACAAGCTTCTGATATATACTTGCGAGAATCTTATCGATGGAGGCATCGCTACGGAAGGTCCCGTCGATTTCGCTAATAATCTGGTTGGCATAGATTTCATCCACCTCATTGGATACCAGCTGATTATAGACCAATTGCACGCAGGCAAGATTTTTATTTGCCTCGGCAGCCGCCTTCGGTTCTTCTCGTTCTTCCGTCTCTTTTGTATTCAGCTGTTTTTCCAGTAGATTTTGCAGATTATTCAGTTTTTGCTCAATCGCAGAGGGCTCACCGGAGGTTTCTTTCCCGGATAAGCCTGCCGGTTTGACCCGGTCCTCATAGATAATATCCGGGTTAAAATTCATACGGGGCTTTCTTAACAGCTCCTCCTTTGGCTTGTCATTCTTATAGGACACGGCGTCATCCACAGCCGCGGTGATTTCAACCGAAGGTTTGCGAAAAAGCTTATAGATTCCCTTCGGTGCGATCGTCTTAATATTCATAACGATCGCATCTTTTCCCATTTCCTCTTTTGCAAGCATGATAGCTTCCGTTTCCGTATTCGCTTGAAATTTCTTTATTATCACGATACCGTCACCATCCCTATTGACTGTAATTCAACATTTGAATCGATCTCATTATAGGATACCACGATCAGGTCTTTAAAATAGTCCTGCGTTAATCTCTTAAAATACATCCGGACAATCGGAGAAGTAATAATGATCGGATTCTTTCCCAGATCTTCTAATTTTTGCAGCTCGATTTGCACCGAATCGATAATTTCCTTTGTAACGGCAGGATCTAAAGTAAGGTAAGCCCCCTGCTCCGTCTGCTTTACCGAATTCATAATTTCCTGCTCCACCTTCGGATCCAGGGTTACTACACTGGTCATTTCATTTGCCGGGAAATATTTGCTGGAAATCGCATGCTTTAGACTCTGCCGTACATATTCGGTCAACACATCCGTATCCCGGGTCGTCGGCGCATAATCTGCCAGCGTCTCCAATATCGTTACCAGATCACGGATCGAAATTCCCTCCTGCAGAAGATTCTGCAGCACCTTCTGTATTTCACCGATGCTAAGCAGCTTCGGCACCAGCTCGGTTACAAGCGCCTGATTTGCCTCCTGAATATTGTTGATCAGATTCTGTACATCCTGCCTTGTAAGCAGCTCATGAATGTGACTGCGGATGATTTCCGTCAAATGAGTGGCAATGATGGACGGCGGATCTACTACGGTATAGCCTAACGTCTCTGCCCTCTCACGCTGCCCTTCTGTAATCCAGATCGCAGGCAGATGGAAGGACGGTTCAAAGGTTGGGATTCCGGTGATTTCTTCCTCTACATAACCGGGATTCATAGCCATATAATGGTCAAACAGAATCTCACCCTCACTGACCTGAATTCCCTTTATCTTTATAATATACTGGTTTGGATTCAGCTGAATATTATCCCTTAAACGGATCATCGGAACAACGCAGCCAAGTTCCAGAGCCATCTGTCTTCGAATTAATACAACGCGGTCTAATAAGTCTCCGCCCTGATTGGTATCCGCCAGTGGAATGATTCCATAGCCGAATTCCAGTTCAATCGGATCCACCTGCAGAAGTGAGGCAACGTTTTCCGGCTTTCTGATTTCATTTGCCGAAGCCTCTTCCTCGGAGACTTCATTTTCAATCTCGTTAACTTCAAGCTTCTCTGCAATCCTTCTTCCGCTAATAATAAAGATCAAGCCGTAGCACAAAAACATCAAGGTATTCAGGGGTGTCAGGACACCCATTCCGATCATACTTGCTCCAACGATATACAATACCTTAGGAATCGAGAAAAGCTGTTTGATCAAAATATCCCCAAAATCGGCTTCCTTTGATACCTTCGTAACCAGAATACCGGTAGCCAAAGAAATCATAAGAGACGGTATCTGGTTAACGAGGCCATTCCCCATCGTGAGAATGGCATAATGCTCAAATGCTTCCTTGGGAGGCATTCCCATTTTCGTCATACCCATAATGGTACCGCCCGCAAGGTTGATCACCGTAATAATAAGACCTGCGGTTGCATCTCCCTTAACATACTTTGTAGCACCGTCCATGGAGCCGAAGAACCCTGCTTCCTCCTGTATCTTCTCCCTGCGTTTCTTTGCCTCCGCATCCGTAATGGCACCGGTGTTTAAGTCGGCATCGATGGCCATCTGCTTACCGGGCATAGCATCCAGTGTAAATCTTGCGGTTACTTCGGAAACTCTCTCCGAACCTTTGTTGATTACCATGAATTGAACCAGAAGCAATATAATAAATACGATGATACCAATGACAATGTTTCCTCCGCCTACCACATCACCAAAAACCTTAACAATATTACCCGGATTACCGGTCGTTAAAATTAATTTTGTACTGGACACATTCAGCGAAATACGAAATATTGTCGTTAATAAGAGTATGGTCGGAAATGCGGACATACCCAGAACATCCTTAGTAAACATTGCGTTGAATAATATCACCAGTGAAATCGATATATTCAATGCAAGCAGCACATCGAGTACAATAGAAGGCATAGGTATAATTAAAAATACGATTGCGGCTAACAGATACAGCCCGACAGCAATATCACTCTTCTTCATTACCCAATCCTCCTGGTTATCTATTTTTCAACCCGTATACATAGGCTAAGACCTCTGCCGTCATCTGGTAAAGCTCCGGAGGGACTTCCGCTCCAAGCTCGACATTATAATACAGCATCCTTGCCAGGGGTTTATTTTCTACAATTTCTATATTGTTTTCCTTCGCAATCTCTTTGATCTTCTGCGCAAGGTAATCCGCACCCTTTGCTATGAGCACCGGTGCATTCTCCGTATCCTTATCATATCGGATCGCCGCCGCCAGATGGGTCGGATTCGTAATGACAACATCGGCCTGCGGTAACGCCTGCATCATTCTTCTCTGGGAGGCTTCTCTCATGCGGACTTTGATCTTACTTTTCACCTGCGGATCTCCCTCTGTGTTTTTAAATTCGTCCTTTAGTTCCTGCTTCGACATTCGCATGTCTTTTTTATACTTTAGTTTCTGATAGATCAGATCCGCCACACCAATCACAAGAAACAGCATGCTGATCTTAAGACCAAGGTCAATCACCGTATCACCAATCAGCATAACCGCCTGGAGCAGACTGATATCATATAAGGTTACCAGTAGGCTCCAATGATCCTTCAGAGCATCCGAGACGATATAAAAGATAAGCGCCATCTTAATAATGGAAATGATCAGCTCCACAAGCTTGTCCTTATTAAAAATTTTAGCAAAACCGCTGATTGGATTGATTCTGCTGAATTTTGGCTGTAGCAACTTTCCTGATACCTGCCATTTTACCTGAAACAGGATAACCGAAAAGGAGACGATTGCCGTGATAAGAAAGATCGGCAGGCAAGTTCGGATAATGGACAAAATCCCATCACGAAACAAGGAATGGGATACCGCTATGTTGAATTCTTCACCCGCTATTTTATCAATGCTTAAAAAGGTTTTATGAAAATTATTGATTAATTGTTCCGCTATGAATTTTATAAATAGCTTTAAAATAACAAAAAGGGTTACCAGCCCGGAGGCAGTAATCAGTTCCGTACTGCGCGCTACCTGACCTTCTTTTCTGGCATCCTGCAGCTTTTTCGTGGTCGGTTCCTCGGTCTTGTCGCCTCCGGAATCCTCTTTTGCAAAAAACTGAAGATCATAAGGAAGCCGATAGGTTACCTTGTATAATACTTCCTCTTTCATCCCAATATCTATGCCTTTCTTCGCAATCTTTTTAAACCACAGGCACCTAATGTAAAAACTCTATGGCAGCTTTCATCATATCAATCATTTCATTGAAAATGAAATCTGCTACCGAAGGGACCAGCTCAATCACGATGGTCATCACAAAGAGACCTACAAGAACCTTCATCTGCATACCGATCACAAACATATTCATCTCCGGTGCAATTTTTGCTAAGATCGCAAGAATTGTATTTACCAGTAAGATTGCTGCAAATATCGGTAAAACGATACGGAATCCTATGATAAAATAATCCGTCATATAGCGTACCATAAGCTGATACATCCTCGGGTCAAACACGGCTTTTCCCACCGGTACGACTTGAAAGGAATCAACGATTGCTTTAATAAACAAGTGATGTAAATTGGTCACCAGCATAATCAGAAGAATCAAATAACCGTAAAGATTCGATGTGATTGTCGTCTGTATCATGGAAACCGGATCCAGCTGGTTTACCATGGAAAAACCAATTTCCATATCCATAAAACTACCTGCGAAGCTTATAATATAATAGGCGATATTAGCAAAGAACCCCAACACCACGCCAACGATTGCCTCCTTCACAACCAGAGTGGTATATCCGATTACTCCGATGTATTCCAGCGGTTCATTCGTTGTCGCCAGCAGTACGATGATCGCCAGCAGGATCGAAAAGCCTGTTTTTACTCGAAATGGCACATTTTTCAACGAAAAAAAAGGAGCCGTAACGATAAATCCGGTAATCCTCACAAATATTAATAAAAAAAACTCAAAATTCTGCAGTGTTAGTGTTAGTGTCATAAGGCATCCACATAGTAGCTAAAATTCGTAAACAGTTCGATGGTAAAATCTTTCAGATTGGTAAGAATCCAATTTCCAAACAGCATCAGCACTAAAAATACTGCAATCAGCTTCGGAACAAATGTGAGGGTTTGCTCCTGAATGGAGGTAACTGTTTGCAATATACTGACAATAAGACCAACGACCAAAGAAGCAATTAACATCGGGGCTGCCAATTTAAGTACAAGAAAGATCGCCTGCTTTGCTATATCAATTATGATTATCTCATTCATGCTGCTTCAACTCCTATCAATAAAATGTCTTAACCACTTCTCCAACAATCAGATTCCAGCCATCCGCAACAATGAACAATAAGATTTTAAATGGCATAGAGATCATCGAAGGCGGCAGCATCATCATACCCATTGACATTAAAGTAGATGCAACAACCATATCAATTATAATAAACGGTATGTAGATCAAGAAGCCAATGATAAATGCGGTTCTCAATTCACTGATGATAAACGAGGGAATAATTACGGTAAGCGGAATATCCTCTACCGTATCTACCGTCGATATCCCGGCAATGTCCATAAATAATCTCAGATCCTTAACCTCCGTCTGTTCCAGCATAAAAGTCCGAATTGGCGCGACTCCGAGCTGGAAAGCCTCCTCCTTCGTAATTTCCCCAGCAGATAACGGCTTAATCGCTTCCGTATTAATCTGCGTAAATACCGGAGACATGATAAAAAATGTTAAAAACAATGCTAACCCGATTAAAACCTGATTGGGAGGTGTTGTCTGCGTTCCGAGAGCGGATCTTACAAAATGCAGAACAATAATGATTCTGGTAAAGGAAGTTACCATAATTAAAATGGAGGGAGCCAGCGTAATAATCGTTAATAGGAATAAAACCTGCAAGGAGGATGCCAGAGTATCCCCATCCTCTTTCGTCGTGAGGGTAAACTCCAAGGGTCCCAAAGCCCCCTTTACGTTATTGCCGCTAACGGAAGGCTCCTCGGCTGTTATGGTATCCTCTACGGCAGCCGCAGAGGCAGTGGCGGTATTTCCCAAAAAGGTTAATATACATAGCATTAACATGATGAATACCACTATCGGCTTTCTATTTATGTACTTACGTTTATATGTGTTCATGAATACCAACCTTTGCTTCTTATTCTTTGCCAAACCCTCATCCACTTTTCTTAAGCCTTGGATTCATTTTTGTTTTTCATAATCTCCAGCAGTTTCTTAAAGCTTTGCTTATCACCGGAGGGCATATTCTTAAGCTTCACCTGTTCTTCCGAAAGCTCCGTAACAAATTCAACGGAATCCTTTCCGACTGCTATGACAATAAATTTATCAGCAACCTTAACAATCTGAAGCATTTTATTGGGTCCTATTTTATAGGAATCAATCAGCTGAAAATTATTGCTTTTTAACTGGCCAAATTTCATTTTTCCTATCCATCTGGTCGTATAATAGGTTGCAATTAAGATTACAGCTAATAACAAAACCATGCCAATCAATTCCCAAACATTGTCCGAAGTAGACATCCTCCCGGCGATCTCCCCTTCGATATTTTTAGAATTAAGCTGGTCCACGATATTCGCTTCCAGCAATATGGCTCTGTTTTCCTTTAACATCATGAATTAACCCACTGCTTTCTTGACCGCTTCCAGAACACGGTCTGCCTGGAACGGCTTTACAATAAAATCCTTTGCGCCGGATTGAATTGATTCAATTACCATTGCTTGCTGTCCCATTGCGGAACACATAATAATGTTGGCATTCGGATCCGCTGCTTTTATCTTCTTTAGAGCCTGAATTCCATCCATCTCCGGCATCGTAATATCCATCATTACCAAATCAGGCTTTGTTTCAATATACTTATCAACTGCTTTTAAGCCATTTTCTGCTTCTCCTGCAATGTTGTAGCCATTCTTTGTCAAGATGTCCTTGATCATCATTCTCATAAACGCTGCATCATCACAAATCAAAATATTTTTTGCCATATTAATTCTCCTATCTTTTTCGTTTGTTTTTTACTTAGTATATTTTATTTTGTTTTGTAATCTCAGTAATTCGAATACCAAATGCCTCTTCCATAACTACAACTTCACCTTTGGCAACAAACTTTCCATTGACCAATACATCAATCGGTTCTCCAGCTAATCGATTCAACTCGATGATCGTTCCGGGCGAAAAATCCAGGATATCTTTAATCGATTTACTTGTCCTTCCTAATTCCACGGTTACCTCAAGAGGAACATCCATTAGGAGGTCAATATTTTCTGGCGCTGTAACCGGAACTGCAGTTGGTGTAAATGGTGCAAACTGGACCGGCGCCACATTCACATCCTGTATCGGCGGCATCATGTAAGGGATTCCCGCCGGATTCCCGGCCTGATTTTGCATCTTTATTCCGTCCGATGGATTATAACCTTGCGGCTGCTGCACTGGAGGCTGTTCCTGCGGCATCTTATTCTGCCCGGGATCCGGATTCAGCTTAGCCGGTGTGACTTCTTCCTTCGAATCATTCGAAGAATTACTCTGTGCACCGGATGAGGTCTGCATAAATTGCTGATACAATTTTCTGGCAAAATCGAAAGGATAAAGCTGCATTAATACGCTGTCCACCATATCGCCGATTTCCATATGAAAAGAGACCCGTACAAAGGAGCCCTTCAGGAATTCCGCTATGTTTTCTGCTTTTACATTGCTGTCCAAATCCACGATCTGAGAAGCCGGAGGACTGATGTTAACACGCTTATCGAGCATAGAAGAAATCGAAGTCGCCGCCGAACCCATCATCTGGTTCATTGCTTCACTGATGGCGCTTAAGTGCATATCACTCAAATCACCTTCCAGAAAGGTACCGGTGCCTCCCATCATCAAATCGGTAATCACTTTAACATCGTTTTCTTTTAATATTAGTATATTATTGCCGTCCAGACCATCCTCATAGTAAATCTGTATAAATACGCAAGGCCTGTCATAGCTTTCCGTAATATCCTTCCATGTTGCATATTCTACAACCGGCGTTGTTATTACGACTTTCTGATTTACAAGGGAAGACAATGTGGTTGCCGCTGTTCCCATGCTGATATTGGAAATTTCACCGATTGCATCTTTCTCTTCATCTGTTAATGTTTCTGTATCTACGGAATTGTCATCTGTCATTCCGTTCAATAAAGCATTTATCTCTTCCTGAGATAGCATACCATCCATAGCATGTTACTCCTCTCCTCTAATTATTGATGAAATCTTTACCGCATATGTGCCTGAGGATGAACCGGGAAGTGCCTTAAATTTATGTATATTTCCTACATAGATATCTAATTCATCTTCCACTTTCGTATTTAGCTTAATGATGTCACCCCGCTGCATATTAATAAAATCATTCACGGAAATTGTACTTTTCCCCAGTATCGCACGAATTGGGACCTTCGCTTTTGCAATCGCAATCTCGATAAGATCCTTATAGGATTTATCATCCTTTAACTGCATCGTTGAATACCAGTACTTTGTATTCAGCTTATCAATTACTTTTTCCAAGCTTACATAAGGAAGACAGATATTCATCATTCCTTCCACATTACCGATTTTTAATTTTAAGGTAACAATGGAAATCATCTCACTTGGTGATATAATCTGCGCAAATTGCGAGTTTGTTTCAATCCGCAATAATCTCGGCTGTAACTGAATTACATTTTCCCATGGTTCCCGCAGTAAATTCGTACAAATATTAAAAATTCGCTCAATGATTGTAAGCTCTATTTCCGTAAAATCTCTCACCTTTTCCAAGGGGTATCCCCCGCCACCCAGCATACGATCTACAATTGCATAACCCAGATTATCTGCTAATTCAATTATGATATTCCCATCCAAGGGCGAGAAATCAACAATTCCTAACAAAACAGGATTCGATAGCGCATTTGTAAACTCGGAATAGGTAACTGCCTCGGAGTTAACTACCTCAACCTGAACATTTTTTCGTAAATATGCCGGTAAATTTGTTGATAGCAGCCTGGCATAATGTTCAAAAATAATATTCAAGGTTCGAAGATGTTCCTTAGAAAACTTGGACGGTCTGGCAAAGTCATAATTCTTAATTTGCTTTTCATTCGTCTGTTTGAACTCATCCGCATCCAGTTCGCCGCTGCTTAATGCCGCCAGCAGGTTATCTATCTCATTTTGGGATAAGACATCGCTCATTGTCATTACCTCCTAGTAATCTATTCCCATAATAGCATATAATTCGAAGAAAATCACCATTATTCTTACTGCAGCTTTATATTTCCGAAAGAAACTTGGATGATACAATCGGAATTAAAATAGTCCCGGATGCGCGTCAGTGTATCCTTTTTTATTGTCTCTTTGTTATCACTAACCTCATCAATTGTATATTTAGAAAATTCCTCCGTTATAATTTCAGCAATTTCATTGGAATGGGTATCCATGACAGACTGGATCGTCGCAGCATCTTCATGCAGTTTATTAATCGATAAGGATGCATTTAAAACTGCATAATGGTTTGTTTTATCGGTTCTCTTAAGATTAATCGTCAATGGCTCTGCAAGCTCATAGGTATCAATATCCGAGATTGCAATTTCATCTGCCGGTTCATCCTCCAGTTCCAAATCTATAATCTGTGCCACCTTGTCGATCAAATGGTTTGTCTTATTTGCTGCAGGTACTATGGTAAATATAATGACCGCAGACAACACAGTATTTATTAAGCATACCGCCATAATAATGACGGTTAAGATGTTCTTTTTCATTATCCTTTTCCCCTTCACTTCATTCAAAATATTATCTTATCGACCGCTGAGTTCATTATATATCTTAATCTCTATTCTGCGGTTTTTTGCTTTGCCGTCTTCTGTGTCATTACTTGCAATCGGTTCATATTCACCGCGTCCGGAATATTTTAATTTCTTTGGATCAAGCTTTTTAACATCAATTAAATATTCCGCTGCATTCAATGCTCTGGCAGAGGATAACCAATTATTATCCTTGTAGGTAGAACTAGCCATTGGGACATTGTCGGTATGGCCTTCAATCTCAATGGTATAACCTTCAAATTTGGCGAGGACATCACCGATCTTAGACAGAATTGGCTTTGCTTCCTCCTTGATCTCTGCCTTCCCCGGATCAAACAGAATCGAACCCTTTAGAGAGAGCTGGACAAATTGGTACTCCGGGTCGATCGCCAATTCAACATAACCGCCAAGTCTGTACTGCTCTGACAGCTCCGATACTTCATCATACATTTCGGCAGTAGCCTTCGCCATCTCACTTTGTATCTTTTGTAAGGCATCCCTGTACTCCTCGTTTTTCATAGAGCTGCCGGTTTTATCTCCCTCTTCGTATGCGCCCTCTTGATCATCAATTCCCATATTGGAATAATACTGGTCCAGATTGTTTAGCTGGGATATTCCGGATGAAATCAGCTGTCCATCGAAGATTGCAGCTCCTCCGCCTTGTAAGACTCCGAAGGAATTGGCCATCGATACCGACATCTCCCGGAACTTTTCCGCATTCACATCGGACATGGCAAACAGCATAACAAAGAAGCAAAGAAGAAGATTCATCAGATCCGCAAAGGTATTCAGCCATGGCTGGCCCGGACCTCCATCCGGCTCTCTTCTTTTTCTAGCCAATTTCTTCACCGCCTTCTTCCTGCATTGCTTCTCTGCGGGCAGGGGATAGGAACGATTTCAGCTTTTCTTCAATTACTCTGGGGTTCTCACCTGCCTGAATCGACAGAAGCCCCTCTACCATTACTTCTTTGATTTTAATTTCCTGGGCATTATTTGCCTTCAACTTCGTCGATATGGGGATGCAGATCCAGTTTGCCAGCATGGAGCCATAAAATGTTGTTACTAACGCAACGGACATATTCTTTCCAATTGACTTGGGATCTTCCATCTTCACAAGCATATTAATCAGACCGATCAACGTACCGATCATACCCCAGGCAGGTCCCATGGCAGCAAAGTTATCCCAGAAGCCGACCTTACTTGCATGCCGGTCTTCAATACAATTCAACTCGGTTTCCATGATGCTTCGTACCAGCTCCGGATCGGTACCATCAACAATTAAAAGAACACCCTTTTTTAAAAATTCATCATCAATATTGTTCGCCGCTTCCTCAAGTGCCAGCAGTCCTTCCTTTCTGGCTATGTTCGAAAGCTCTATGATGGTCCGAATGGTTTCCTCCTCATTGGAAGGTACCTTCTTTAAGATTAAAGCAAAGCTTTTTAAATTTTCCAAATATCCTTTTAAGTCCGGCGACATGATAAGTACAGAACAAAATGCTCCGCCAAAGGTTATAAAGATGGAGGGGATATCAACAAAGTTCCATATTACTGTCAGACTCTCCTGCCCATTCAGGATACCGTAAACTACTGCCACAAAACATAATATCAAGCCCAGTAGGGATGCAAAATCCAAAATTGTCACCTTCTATCTTTTGTTTTTTCCTTTTACTGCAAATACAACGAAAAGCTACAAATCTCTACATAATATTTCCTTTTTGTATAATATTACAAGATTTCTTATCTCTTGTCTACTTTCTTTTACGATTATTTTACTGCCCGAGGTCAATGTAATCACGGTATCCGGAGTTTCCTCGACTCGCTCAATCAGCTCTGCATTGATTAAAATTTTCTTATCATTTATTCTTGTTACCTCAATCAATTCCCCATCTCCTTTTCCCTATACGGAACTGCTTTTTCGTTCGGCAGACTTAAAATCACCTGGTTATTAAGATTTATTACGTAGTGGTACATAAGGCTCCAAAATACGGAGCCAAAGTACCAACGAATGCAAATACTCTTGATCGGATAACATTTGTCAAAATTGAAAGAGCCTCTATCGTTTCAGATTAATCAGTTCTTCCAGTAATGTATCCGAAGTTGTGATAATTCTTGAATTTGCCTGAAAGCCTCTCTGAGTCGTAATCATCTCCGTAAACTGTTCTGAAAGATCGACGTTTGACATTTCCAGTACACCGGTCAATAAGCCTTCGCCGCCCTGCGTGGGATCCTGCCCGATTCCGTCAAAATCACCGGAGTTCTGCGTTGCCGCAAACATGTTATCTCCGACGGCTTCCAAACCTGCCGGATTGGAGAAGGAGGCAACGGCAATCTGACCCAGAAGGATACGGTCACCATTGTCGTATTTGCCATAGATCTTTCCTGACGTATCAACGCTGACCCCGTTCATATTACCAAACTGTTTTCCGGCTCCCTTCCCGTCTAAGCCTCCCTTAACTGCGGTCAGATTCGAGACACCGCTGGTTGCATATTGGGTGACCTTGGAAAAGTCAAGATCAATATCCCGGAAGGTATTCTGCGTCGGATCCGTAACAGCAGCCGCATTTGAATATA
>DOWG01000056.1:1019-5616 GCA_003519685.1 Lachnospiraceae bacterium | reverse complement strand
ATAATTAATTCCTGCGAAATTAATCGTAACACCGCTTGGCACATACTTTCCGTCTTTATCCTTCGTAATAAAAATGGATTTTCCGCTCTCATCGGTCACATCGGTAACCTCTACCCGGTACTCTCCTTCGGCATCCGCCGGATCACCCTGATATTGATAGATTTTTAAATCTGCGGTATAGCTGTGACCGGTTTTATCATAGAAAGAAACATTAACAATTTTACCGGTCTCACTCGTCAGCTGCGTATCCAGACTGTCAATATTACCGGAGACATAAGCTGCTTTCGTTGCTTCCGGTTTGGAATACAGGTTCTCCGGTGACATAACGGTTAATGGGCTAACCGCATCCCGTATGATCGTTGTTGGATCATTCCTGTCTACCTTCCAGCCCATAACTGCCGCACCGGAAGGGGTACATAAGGTACCATAGGAATCAACGGTGAATGCGCCCGCCTTCGTAAAATAATTCGTTCCGCCGCTGTTAACGATAAAGAACTGATCCCCGTTAATCATAATATCAAGCGGATCATCCGTTCTCTGGGATGCGCCCGTAGCAGATATCTTCTTTGTGATCGAAGCCACATTGGCACCAAGACCGATCTGCATGGCATTGCGCCCTGTGGTACCGGTAGCACTGTTCGGACCGGATGCGCTCTGGGTTGTCTGATAAAAAACATCGGAAAAATTTACGGAACTTGACTTAAAACCAACGGTATTCACGTTGGCAATATTGTTACCTATAACGTCCATCTTTGTCTGGTGTACTTTTAAACCTGAAACACCAGAGAATAAGGATCTCATCATAATTAACTGACCTCCTAAAAGTTATTTGTAATCATCGTATCCAATCTGTCAGTCATGGATACCAACACCTCCCTAAGGTCCGGCGTTATATGACTACTGCACCATCAATATTGGTAAACACCTTATCTTCCCCGTCGTTTACCGCCGTAATTACGGTATTATTCTGAATATTTACGATAAAAGCAAGATTGTCCACCATCACAAGTGATTCATTAATTCCCTTCTCAAAAGCCTTCTTAGCTCCTGTTTCCAACCGTTCCAGCTGCTCCTTTGTCAGATCGATATTACGGCTGGCAAGTCTCTCATAGGCATGCTTGGAAAACTTTAATCCTTGACCGGTAAGCTCATGACCGGTAAATTGCTGCTCTAATATCTTCTGAAAGGAAGTATCCGGCGAAATCTTCTTTGGGTAGCCTGTACCGCCTATATTGCCGGTACCCAGGCGTCTTGTCATCTGTTCGATGGAAGGGAATTGATTTACCGGAATATTCATTTTGGCATCTCCTTCCCTATCCTAATGAATTGGTTCCTGTATTGTCATTCATCTATTTCCGGCTCTTCCGGCTCTGTCTCTTTGTCGTCGTCGTCTTCCGGAACCTCTTCCTCAGGCGGGGCGATATAAGTAGAATTCGAAACTTTCAACGATACCTTATCTGTTACCGTTGTAAGATAAGGGTCATTGAAAATCACTGCGACTGTATAATTCCCGTTTTCAAGCTTCTCAAATGCCTGCTTATCAATTGTCACCTTATTACCGGACAAGGAAACCAAACTGGAATCCACTAATTTTCCGTTGATCACGACTGCTACCTGATCCGCAACCGTACTTCCGTCTCCCAAATTAACTTTGAAGGAAACATTCATCGGTTTCTCCGCATCATATTCGAGTTCAATCTTATCTTCGATCCCCGGAAGTCCCTGCTCGATAATATATTCATCGGCGATAACGCTGTCCAGCTGATCTGCGGAATACAGTTTGCCGCCTACCGACAGATAAGCTTTTCCCTTGCTTATACTTACAAAATCCACACGTCCGCTTACGGTGCTTACTTCTCCGGTCGAACTTTTCGTATTAAGAACGACATTTTTACCCACCAGACTAAATGCCTGCGAGCTCGTTGTAGCCGCATTTAAGTTCTGAAGCTGCTCCAATTGGGTAAAGGTAGCCAGCTGAGCAATAAATTCCGTATCCGTACTGGGATTGAGCGGATCCTGATATTTTAACTGTGTTACCAGAAGCTGGAGAAATGCATCCTTGCCCAGAGTATTATTTCCCGTGGATGCTTCTGAGGAAATGCTTTTTTTCTGCTCTATGATACCGTTCTTCACCGGTTGTATTAAGTCTGCCATAGTATCCTCCCTTCTTACTTCTATGCTGTGAAATCGATCTGGCTTCCCCGCATTCCGGTAATATCTACCGCTTCTGCTTCTTTCTGCAGGGGTTCGCCACCCATCTGCATCGCTTCCTCCAGTGTTATCTTCTTTCCTCCGGAACTTTTCTGCTGCCTTGGTTCCCTCTGCGAATCCGCCTGGTTATTCTGTTCAAACGCATAGTGGGCAACGGTTACTTCAATCGTTTCCACCTTTATTCCCTGCTGCTCCAGGGTATCCTTCAATGTGTACATCTGACTTTCAATTGCTTCCTTCGTAAGCTCATTCTGCACCACAAACTGTGCGGTCATTACTCCTTCCTTCGATCGGACGGATAGATTGACCTTTCCTAAGTTTTCCGGATTTAACTGCAGCTCCATAGACGTCTGATCCTGCCGGACCACAACACGAATCTGATTAATAATCTGATTGGCAATCTCCCGAAGCTCTGTAATCTGAGTCAGATCTTCATTAAAATCAGCCGAAAGATTTCTCTGCGCGGCATCCATCATCCGGTCTACAAAATCTGCAAAACGATCGGTCGATGCCGTTTCCCGCGAATCGTTCCTCCTGTCTGACAGGAACCCGCTGCTTCCTTCCCCAGCCCGTGAGAGCTTCGGATCTTCTTCCACCGCTCCACTTCCTGTGGTTTCCTCATAGGGAACCCTGCCCTTTCCGTCTTTTTCAGGACCGGACTCCGCAGGTAATGTCTTTGCCTCTTTCTCCTTATCCTCCTTCCGGATTTGGCCAGGCAGAGCATCCTCTGCAACGTTCGCCGCAGATAGCAGTTCTTGATCCCGTCCTGCCGCAGCAGAATCTCCCGTATCCAAAGCTACGGCATCCGAAGTTTCAGAATCTGTGGTTTTCTTAAGAAAATCCAGGTTTTCTAACTGAGCCAGGATATCTTTTACCGAATCATCCGCTCTATCCAGACCGGAATCCGCACACAGCCCTTCGACGGTCTGCAAAAGCTGCTTCATGGAATCCGCTAGGTCTTCATCCGTAAGAACTGCAGAAATTGCATCTTGTCCGCTGTTTGCAAGAACCAGCTGTCTCAGGAAATCCGGATTAAGTAAATCCGTGCTTTCTATGCCCTGCTCTTCCATAAGCTGCTGCAATTTTTCCTGGCTTAGATGAAGAACATCCCTTACCGCCTGCCAAATTGAGTTAAGCAGTTCCATGATTCGGTCCGGCAAGCGGGTATCTTTCTTTGTATCCTTTGAAAGATCTTTTGTATCCTTTGCCATATCCTTGCCGGTTTCCCTTACCATTTCCGCTTTTGCTTCGGATCCGGCCGCTGTAACCGGGGATGCCGTACGAATTCTATTCGCCTTTGACGGTTTTGCTGCAGAAGTACCGCTGCCGGGAGCATCCTGCTTAGTCCTTTGACTGCTTCCCAGAATTAAATCAAAGCTGCTTTCCGCCTGCCTTGTCTTTCCATGAAAGCTCGGGAATACCGTATCACATACATTTGCCGTCTGCGTATTAATTCTCTGTGTCATCACCGTATTCTACCTCCTTTCTTTTCCTATTTTAATCCTATAAAATTGTTGCATTCAGCCAAAGTCTGCCTCGCAAACTTCTGCCTTTGAGCCGATTCATAAAAGCCTGTAGAGCCGGCTTTTATGAATCA
Source organism: Lachnospiraceae bacterium (assembly GCA_003519685.1). GTDB lineage: Bacteria > Bacillota > Clostridia > Lachnospirales > Lachnospiraceae > Mobilitalea. Next base: position 1,808 of record DOWG01000056.1, on the reverse strand, counting down.
TGTATTACAACGGAACCAAGGTAAAGAAAAGTTCCGGTTGTAAGCAAAGATCATTCAATCTGCCAATTTTTCTTTATCCATATCCAGCATCTTTTTCGTTACCTTAGCGGCAAAGACACTATCCATTTCGGCCATAATTTTTGCACTTTCGGCAGGTTTCATACTAAGTAGAATCTGTGCGACCGACTCGATATCAGCGGACATTGTTTCCAAAATACCGGCTGCGGCTTTTGGCTCCATTTTCCGATAGATATCGGCTTTTTCCAAAATAGCATCCGCATATTCCAGCTGCTCGACAACCTGTCGGTAGATAGTTTCCGCATTGGCCGGATTGATTTGCTCATAATAAGCCTTGTATTCCTTTAAATCAGGAGCCTTCTCATTAAATACAACATTCTTATCAAAATCGAACTGCCTTTTCTCGAATTCCGTCTGATTTTCTTCAAAACCTTTCAGACGGTTAATCTCCGCTTGAAGCTCTTCCGCATTTGCTTTCGCATCCGATTCCTTCTGATTTAACTGCTCAATTGTTAATTCCAGTTCCTTTATTTTGGCAACCGCTTCCGGGAGCGAAGAATAAGAATAATTATTCTCCGATGCCACCTGTTCATCGGTTACATCCGGAAGTATTCTATGAATAACAGGTACATCCTTTAGAATAGGTCTGAGAACTCCGGATCCAAAACCGCCGATATCCAGTTTGATCAGCAAAGCAAAGATTGCGAGCCAGATGATAACAATCAGCAGTGCTATCAAAATCGTCAATACTTTACTGTCTTCTTTTTTATT
>DOWG01000056.1:836-1012 GCA_003519685.1 Lachnospiraceae bacterium | reverse complement strand
TTACTGTATCGAAAGCTATTCCGCTCATCTGCTTCTTTACGTTCCTCTGCCTCATATTCCAGCATATATGCTTCGAACGCATTCTGCTTCAGCCTCTCCTGTATTTTGCGTTCCGCCATTGCATCCTTTAATTTAATTCTTGCAGCCTCAAGACGTTTTTCAGCTTCTTTTACAAC
>DOWG01000056.1:0-754 GCA_003519685.1 Lachnospiraceae bacterium | reverse complement strand
ATACGATAGGCATTCTTTGCCTGCTCCTCCAACTTCACTTTGATCTGCAGGATATTCTCCATACGATAACGAAATTTTTTCATTCTTTAAATATCTCCATCAGTGAATCGATTTCCTCTTCCCATCCCAGCTTCTGATCGACATCCTGCATAAGGAAAGCGTTAACTTCCTTTATTTTTGATATTGCATAATCAATTTCTTCATTGGAGCCGTTCTTATATGCTCCGATGTTGATCAAATCCTCCGCATCCTGATAGGTGGCCAGAACATTCTTCAACCTCCCCGCCGCAGCCTTATGGTCATCTCTGATAATACTGCTCATGACACGGGAAATACTCTGCAGGACATCAATGGCAGGATAATGATTCTTCTGCGCCAGCTTTCTGGAAAGCATAATATGTCCATCCAGAATACTTCTCGCCGTATCCGTGATCGGTTCGTTAAAATCATCTCCGTCAACTAAGACCGTATAGAGCCCGGTGATGGAGCCGCAATCAGAATTTCCTGCCCGCTCCAGAAGCTTCGGCATTTCTGCATAAACACTGGGAGGATATCCTCTGGACACCGGCGGTTCCCCGGAAGCCAGTCCGATTTCCCGCTGCGCCATAGAGAAACGGGTTAAGGAGTCCATCATCAACAGAACATCCTTTCCTTGATCTCTGAAATATTCGGCGATCGCGGTCGCCGTTTTAGCTGCCTTTTTACGAATCAGAGCCGGCCGGTCGGAGGTCGCAACAACAAGAACCGACCGTTT
>DOWG01000055.1:1389-4191 GCA_003519685.1 Lachnospiraceae bacterium | reverse complement strand
ACCAAATATTCCAAAATGGGAGGGACAAAACTATAGGTTTTGTCCCTTTATTATTATATACAAGCAGGACTTATTTTTCACGTTCTCTATAACCTTATTCCATTCATATAAATAACATACCTTAGTCAGTAGATCATCCATCTACCTGTTTATAGATGCAGCCATTCTATGATAAGTATGCCGTACCCCCCGGATTGCAATGGAATACGCCATAATATTTTCCGGTATCGCCACCCCCGGATAACCGGCATCACCGATATGATGAATGTCGGTACCTGTCATCTTACACATAAGAGCAATCTGTTTGATCGTAGCGGTATCTGCCCCCTCCTGAGAGGTCCCTATAGAAGTCATTGTTAATACCCCGAGGGAATGTGCATAAGTCACCAATTCCCGGACATATTCCATCGTAATTCCCGGAACCGTCCCCGGTGCAGGAAGTAGGATAATATCTGCACCTGACTCCACAAATTCTTTTACATCTTCTTTGGTGATGATCTTTTCTCCGCCTTCCGTAAGGACACCGGCTGCATGCATTTTCCCTGCTGCCAGGATCAGTTTATCTTTCATCTGGCTTCCGATTGTTTTTAAAGAATTCGAAATTGCTTTATTACTAATTCCGTTTCCGGGATTGCCGGTAAGCAGTATCATGTTAATTCCCATATCATAAGCTGCTTTGGCATTTGCTAATGTTGCTTTTCTTCCTTCGGACATTGCCCATGGAGTGTTATCATGAATGGCTGCAAAGCCCTCTTCTACCGGCTCCAAATTGATACCGATCATTCTTCCGGTCAGCTGTTTCAATTTATGAATGGTTTCCTTTGGTCCGGTCTTTGGTAAGCCATGAATAACAGGGTGATTGACATCAAACATATTAAGAAGAATTATGTCCGCTCCCATAGATGAAACCAACTCTGCATTCGTCACATCCCCAAGTACCGGCATGACGGAACCGATGCATTCGCAGGTAATAATTCTTCCTTCACTACCTGCAATGGAAGAAAGAAAATCTTCTTTTGTAAATTTTGCAAAATCAGATGCAACACAATCCAACATTCTTTTCGTCATATTCTAATCCTCCTTCGGTCTCTTACTATCAATCTGATTTTCATCTATACTCCATTGAGTATAGAAGTACCATTCCATTGTTAATCACTTCAAATCATTTAAACAGCTTGCTAGACCATATGGTATAATCTGATATGGTTCTGTTTCTAAATAGGCTTTTTCTTTATGCATATAATCAATAATTTCTTTCGAAGTAAAATCTTTAAAAAAACATGCTACTGTTTCAAGTACGTTCAACTCTTCTAAAGTAAAATCAGAAATATTAACATCTTTGTTCGGAACTATTTTATAGGCTATATCATTATATATCATCTCTTCTGCAATATTTACCGTTTTTAAAAATAGAATTTCATCATAAGCAACCGGCAATGCTCCCAAAGGCATATGCTTGTATACTAATCCCGTCATTGATTTCTTGTATCTTTTATAGAAAAGAGCATCTGTATACCATAAAAGCTTCATAAGTTTCACTTTATACAAATCGTTTATAAAGTTTGAATAATAACCAATTACACTAGCAAGTTTATCAATATCTAATTTTTTATAACCGTTATATTCACTTTCTTTTTGATAATTAATATAAAGGCTTTTTATTTCCTGAATTTTTAAATATTGTCTTCCCACCTGTTCAACTTTATCAGCGATATTTTTCCGTATCTTCCAATATTTATCCGCTGTAAATCTATCCTTATGTTTATCAAGGCTCTCCAATGCAAACATAGGGTTTTCATATGTCATTTTCATAATATTGTCATAGGTTTCATCTTGTATTGATTTACTTTCGTATCTGGTTACTGTTACCTCACCCCATCCTAAAATTGCAGAAAAATCGCTCTGTGATAGACCATAAAAATCTCTGATTTTTGCTATTTCCTCTGAGGTTAGCAACCCCTTATTTTTTCGATAAGAATCCCTTGCTTTAAGTAGATTATTATCCATAATGCCCGCCGGAACGAACTCATTATCTTCCTCATCACATAATGGACATAAATAATATACCTCATCATATTCAACTACTTCACCTTTAACAAGACCTTGTGTTAATCTTTTTCTAACCTCTACTGGATGAACTTTATTACATATTGGGCAATCCAATTCAATTGTATTTAATAAATATTCATTATTCATAAAGGCTTCTCCTTCCTAATTATAAACACAAGGTAATTAATTTCCGTAATTTAATCGCGCCATAGCTTTACATTAGTATCCTATCATATCACCCATATAATTACAATCGAACATACTATTAACTTTGCTGGCTCCTAACATTCTCTCAATTGCAAAATCACTGTTATAATTCTTATACGTGAAGTTTATATGATGATTCATGCAGTATTTCTCATGCGCTCTATAACCGGTGTTTTTGAGATTGCCCGAACATCATAGAAGATTAAAAATAGCTGTACCGCCAATAAAACGCCAAAATAGATAAGCGAGGCCTGCCATGGAAAATTATATACGGAAATCCGTGAATTATCGGCTAACATGCAAGCGATATAACTAACCGGGGTTCCGGCCAGAATGGTTACCACGGTGGCCGTAAGGGTATTGATGAAACCCTCCATCACAAGAGAGGCGCATAATTGCTTTGATGTCATACCAATGGCTTGAAATACTCCGATTTCCTGTCCACGCGAAATCATATTGGTCGTATGGGTGTTAATTAGATTTATGATGCCAAACACTCCAAGAAGCAGGGCAAGGATATAAATAATGCTCCAGCCTGTGGCATTT
>DOWG01000055.1:0-1374 GCA_003519685.1 Lachnospiraceae bacterium | reverse complement strand
ATAATCTCCCAACTGTCCAAGCAATCGGTACCCGTTATTTGCTGTAATGAGGCATCCGTCATTCTGAAAAGCTCTGCAAAACCATCGTTATTTTGGGTGATTCCCATAACAACAAGCGTGGTTTCCACATATTCGCCGTTTCCGGCAAGGGTGGCAAACTCTATCGTATCGCCCAACTGCGGCTCCCATCCGAAAATATCCTTAATGGTATCTGGGGAGTTGAGGATAACGCCATTCTTTCGCGATAACTCGTTATAATCTGCCGTACCCGCAACCAAAGCATTCGATAATTTTGTTTCATCTTGTGGTGCATAGCCAAACAAATTGATTGATGTATTTTTTACATTGGCGTTTTCTACCGTGATTTTCCCACTGATTGCCCGCCATTCACGGATATTCTTCACTCCGTTTATCGTGAGTATCTCGCTTCTTAATTCTTCTGTAAGCGGATTGTTGCATTGCTGAATCTCGGAATAACCGGCTTGCTCACCACCTATTACTACCAATTTATAATCGCCGTATTGAAATCCCACGGAACGGACGATATTCTCCGCTGTGATATTTTTTTGCAGGCTTGCAGCACAGAGAAATAACACCCCGCATAATCCAAGAGAAAGGATGGTAAGTGCTGTCTTTTTCGGACTTCTTACAACATTCAAAAACGCAATGCGCAAAGGTGTTGATTTTTTATATCTTGCCTTTATTTTAACGACGGGTTTCCCGGCCATATAGGATGAATACCGGCCCGCCTCAACCGGAGATACCTTCCCTGCCATTTTCGCGGGAGCCCTCACGGAGAGCCATACAATGAGTATGGCAAGCAGCACGACAATCAATATGGCTGGTACCGTATTGGAAATGTTCCAGCCATCCGGGTGCAAAGCATAACTAATCGCCACACCCGGCAAAACCCCCGCCACGCTGCCGATAACCGCTAGAATGATCCCCTCATAAACCACGATTCTCTTTATTTGCTTCCGGGTCGCTCCGATCGTGCGCAATCTGCCGTATTCCCGTATCTTTTTACCGACGGAAATAAAGAATATTGTGTAAATGACGACAGCCGCCGCAAACAGTAGAAAAATACCAATCAGCACGACAGACACCAAGGTGGCAGTGTCCATAATTTTGCCGATATATTGGAAGTATGGGCTGTTAAAGCTAATCTGCTCTGGACCAATGCCATTATCCCTGCAAATCTGTGTTAAGGTTTCCTGTGCTTCGTGCATGCTAAAATGGTTTATATCCTTCAGCCACAAGTAGACATTATAATCTATACTCTCCCCGCCTTTGAAATTCTCGAAGTAGGCTTTTGAGAAAAATAGGGTAAATGTATCACTGCGCATGTTTGTATCCTTCCATATGCCTGTGATT
>DOWG01000283.1 GCA_003519685.1 Lachnospiraceae bacterium | reverse complement strand
TTGTTTTAACCCTTTTAAGTTATAATAAATTGTGGTATTATATAACATATGTAAACTATTATAGTCAATTTTCTAAAGGTATCATCGAAGAGGACAAGTATAGTGAACAATGTATAAAAAACGAGTACGAAGGCAAAGTTGACTATATTCGTAACAAGAGAATTCTTTTACTGACTTCTCTTGCAGCAAGAAACGGAGGATAAAAGATTGGCTAATTTGTTTTCTGGACTAGAGGCTTTGGGCCTTAAGAACCTATCAAATATGGATGTATATGACGAAAAAGAAAAAGAGGTAAAGGCTGCTGTAGAGAAAGAGGAAAAGCAGCCTTTTGATGAAGCAGATTATATCTATGATAAAACCTACATCTGTCCGGTTTGCGATAAGAAATTTAAATCAAAAACGGTAAAGACAGGCAGATCAAAGCTTGAGAGAATAGATTCAGATTTGAGACCGGTTTACCAATTCGTAGATCCCTTGAAATATGATGCGATTGTTTGCCCTCATTGCGGATTTGCCGCACTGAGCCGCTTTTTCAAATATGTTACATCCATGCAGGCATCCTTAATCAGAAGTAATATATCCTCTTCGTTCCGTGGAATTAAGGAAGACAAAGAGGTATATACCTATGATGATGCCATTGTAAGACATAAGCTTGTTTTAGTGAATACGATCGTAAAAAAAGCGAAAACTTCGGAACGAGCTTACACCTGTCTGAAGATTGCCTGGCTGCTGCGCGGTAAAGCAGAAAGCCTGGAGGAAACAGACAAGGATTATCAGAAACAGGTAGAGGCGCTTGCGAAGGAAGAGATGGAATTTATTAAGAATGCCTATGAAGGCTTCGAAGAAGCCTTCAGCACAGAGACATTTCCGATGTGCGGAATGGATGAAAATACGGTGACCTTGCTCGTAGCAGAGCTGGCTAGAAAGATAGGTAAGACCGAGGAATCCGGAAGGTGGATTTCTAAAATTTTGACTGCCAGAGATGCGAATGAACGTATTAAGGCAAAGGCCAGAGAAATCAAAGAATTGATTCAAGAGGATAAGAATAGTTAATATGCGATAGAAGAGAAAAGGTGGATACTGCATTGAAAGAAAAACTATATACCATACCGGTGAATGATGCTTTTAATGAAGATTGCGAATGTCCGGTTTGCTTTATGAGAAGAAGTCTTGAAACGGGTGCAGTTGATTTCACTATGGGCCCAAGCTATATGGAGGATGATATCAGAGAAGCAACCTCGCGGCTGGGATTTTGTGAAAAGCATTTGCAGCAGCTATATGAACATCAGAACAGGCTGGGTCTGGCTCTAATATTAAAGACGCATATGGATAAGATCATCAAGGATACGGAAAAACTATCCGAAAAAAAGGTTAGTGCACCTTCTTTCTTAAAGAAAAAAAGTGAGAAGGCAGGAATGGTGACCTATCTGGATGAATTGGAGGCCTCCTGCTTTATTTGTGATAAGATAGAAGGAACCTTTGAGCGCTATATTGCCACAATATTCTATTTGTACAGCCATGAGGAAAGCTTTCGTGCCAAGTTTAATGCTTCTAAGGGGTTTTGTGCGCAGCACTATAAGATTTTATACGCCGAATCTGCAAAATACCTAAACGGTGAGGAAGCGGACCGTTTTCTTAAAGAATTAAACAAACTCTTTCTGGATAATATGAAACGGGTACGTGACGATTTGAGCTGGTTTATCGATAAATTTGATTATCGGTATGCCAATGAACCATGGAAGAATGCAAAGGATGCATTGCCCAGNNATAGAAAAGGTATGATATATTGGAAAAAAGAATATACTAGAAATAGTATGATTTCGGGTAACAAAAAGTTATTGCCAATACGGTAATAACTTTTTTATCTGCCTGTTTGCACGATTAACAGCATAGGTAGACCCATAAAATCCGGATAGAAACTTGATAAATACAGAAAAAATGAGATAAATTAAGGAAAAGAGAGCATTTGAAAGAAAACTAAAGAAGATAGACGGTTCTGGAAGAGAAGTGAAGTTGCATATTAAAGGCAAATTTACTAATATATAAACATCGATTAGCACTCAATCAAAGTGAGTGCTAGTAATCTATAAGTCGGGTTAATTCCCAATTAATATTGAAGGAGGAATCTTATATATGAAACTTATACCATTAGGAGATAGGGTAGTATTAAAGCAGCTATTAGCAGAAGAAACTACAAAATCAGGTATTGTATTGCCTGGTCAGGCAAAGGAAAAACCTCAGCAGGCAGAGGTCGTTGCTGTTGGCCCCGGCGGAATGATTGATGGAAAAGAAGTAACCATGCAGGTTAAAGTTGGAGACAAAGTTATTTACTCTAAATATGCAGGAACAGAAGTAAAGCTTGACGACGAAGAATACATCGTTGTAAAACAAGGCGACATTCTTGCAGTAGTAGAGAACTAATTAAGGAGGATCGTGAATATGGCGAAAGAAATAAAATACGGCGCAGCTGCACGTGCTGCATTAGAAACAGGTGCAAATAAGTTAGCAGATACCGTAAGAGTAACGCTTGGACCGAAAGGCAGAAATGTTGTTCTTGATAAATCTTATGGTGCACCGTTAATTACAAACGATGGCGTAACGATTGCCAAGGAAATTGAACTGGAAGATCCATTTGAAAATATGGGTGCTCAGCTGGTAAAAGAAGTTGCAACGAAGACAAATGATGTTGCCGGTGATGGTACAACGACAGCTACCATACTTGCTCAGGCAATGATCAGAGAAGGTATGAGGAATCTGGCAGCAGGTGCTAATCCGATTATATTGAGAAAAGGTATGAGGAAAGCTACCGACATCGCGGTAGACGCAATTACGAAGATGAGCTCAACCTTAAAGGGTAAGGAGCAGATCGCAAGAGTTGCCGCTATTTCTGCTGCTGACGATGAAGTTGGTGAATTAGTAGCAGATGCTATGGAAAAGGTATCTGCAGATGGCGTTATCACAATTGAAGAATCAAAGACAATGAAAACCGAGCTCGACTTAGTAGAAGGTATGCAGTTTGACCGTGGATACGTATCCGCTTACATGTGTACCGATATGGATAAGATGGAAGCTTTGTTAGAGAATCCATATATCCTAATTACTGACAAGAAGATTTCCAATGTTCAGGAGATTCTACCTCTTCTCGAGCAGATCGTTCAAAACGGTTCCAGATTACTTATCATTGCAGAAGATGTAGAGGGCGAAGCACTTACTACTTTAGTACTTAATAAGTTAAGAGGTACCTTCCAAGTAGTTGCTGTTAAGGCTCCCGGCTATGGTGATAGAAGAAAGGAAATGCTTCAGGATATTGCAATCCTTACCGGCGGTACCGTAATTACAGATGAGCTGGGATTGGATCTGAAGGAAGCTACTCTAGAGCAATGCGGCCGTGCAAAATCCGTTAAGGTTCAGAAGGAAAATACCATCATTGTTGACGGAGAAGGCAAGAAGGAAGAAATTCAGGCAAGAATTAATCAGATCAGAACGCAAATCGAAGAGACTACCTCTGATTTTGATAAAGAAAAATTACAGGAAAGACTGGCTAAGCTTACCGGCGGTGTTGCTGTAATTCGTGTAGGTGCAGCAACCGAAACCGAGATGAAAGAGAATAAGCTTCGTATGGAAGATGCTCTTGCAGCTACGAAGGCAGCAGTAGAGGAAGGTATTATTGCAGGTGGCGGATCTGCTTACATTCATGCTTCTAAGAAAGTTGCCGAGTTTGCAGCAACCTTAGAGGGAGATGAGAAGACCGGTGCCAATATCATCTTAAAGGCTCTGGAAGCTCCTCTGTACTGTATTGTAGATAATGCCGGTTTGGAAGGCTCCGTTGTTGTCAACCGCATTAGAGAGAGCGAGATTGGTACCGGATTTGATGCTTTAACCGAGAAATATGTAGATATGGTGGAGACCGGTATCCTGGATCCTACAAAGGTTACAAGAAGTGCTCTTCAAAATGCAACAAGTGTTGCTTCTACCTTATTGACAACCGAATCCGTAGTTGCTAATATTAAATCAGATGAACCTGCAATGCCGGCAGGCGG
>DOWG01000084.1 GCA_003519685.1 Lachnospiraceae bacterium | reverse complement strand
AATCGGCTCCCCGATCATTTTTGACATAATAATTGTCTTTGCAACTTCCTCTAATACATCCATTCTATTGTATGCATCGATAAGATCCACACCATAGGTAATTGCGCCATGATTTTTAAGCAGGATGCTGTTTACCGTATCGATATAGGGTGAAATTACATCAACCATCTCGGTGGTACCAGGAGTTGCATACTCCGCCAGTGCAGTTGAACCAAGGATTACCTTGGATTCAATCAGGTAATTATCCGGTATCGTTTTTCCCGCCAGAGCAAAAGCGGTAGCATAAACCGGATGGGTATGGACAATTGCCCGGATCTCCCCCCGCTTTCGGTAGATTGCCTGATGCATCGGAAATTCCGAGGAAGCCTTCCCCGTTCCTTCAATAACTACCCCGTTCCCATCCAAAACAATCATATCTTCCGGATTCAGCAGACCCTTATTCATTCTTGAGGGTGTAATCAGGATATGCCCCTCTCCCACCCGCATACTGATATTTCCATCGCTGGCAGATACCAGATTACGGTCATATAATAATCTGCATATTTCTTGCAGCTGCTTTCTTTCCTGCTCGTACATAATAGAAACCACGCCTTTCTTCTGCTATTTCTTTTATTCAATGGTTACAACGACTTCTTCCATATAATCCGAGAGGTCGATACTGTAAAAGCCATTTTTCTTTTGCACCATATATGTCCTGTCATTGCCATTTGCTATGACCCTGTGGGGAGTTTCCGGTTTATAGAAAGCAAAGATACCGCCCTCCACCAACGTAATAACCGTCTGCGTGTCGCCGGAGGCAATGGATTTTATGGCATGGGCACTCATGTATTTATTAATTAAACCAATCGGCGTAACTCCTTTCTTCATAGGAAGAAACAAGATTAGTGCATAATCCTTCTCCGTTAGTGTCACAGGAATAGAATCCTCCCGTTTTATTATGGTAAAGGAACGGTCAAAATAATGATAGGCACCAAAGGTCTCCCCCTTTAAATCATATATTTCGGAAGGTGACAGCTTTGTTTTAAGGACTTTCTTAGTTTCACTGATAGGAAAAGCTGCCATAGCCCCGGTTCCATTCACCGTATTCGTTAATTTTAGAACCTGGTCTTGCAGCGGCGAATGAAAGATGCAATCAAGCGTTGGTTTTGCACAGCGATCCATCCGAAGAATTCTACCGTCGTGATATACCAGAGGAAGAATTTCCTCATAGACCGATTCTCCAATTCGATCACTAACATAGACCGGCCCGCCGCTGATTGCCCGAACAAGAGCATGCTTTGTGGCATCCGGATGCTTTGTCCAATACATGTCCCAATCGCATACATAGACTTGGTCATGATATAACGCATTGTAGGTATTCTGCAGCATATGCTCACGGAAGCCTTTTTCCTCATTTGGAACGAAATCATCACTGTTTCTTGAAATACAGGAGTTCGGCCGATTGAGTATATTTTCCATCGCCATTCCCATACAATTGATGATATTTCCGTTCATCAGCATGGATACTGCCCCTTCTAGTGCGGTATGTGTACCGGCAGCAACCTTAGCAATCTCTTCATTGTTTTTATAATAATTCTTTAACGCACTTTGACCATCTACCTTAACAAAATCAATCCCTTGGTCTCTTAAATAAGAATACCATCTTCTCCAGAAGCCAAAGCCCTTTTCCGGCTCATAGTGGGGAATCAGCTTACCGTTCTTTGTTTCGTAAAGATTCTCCTTTAATTCTTGCGCGAAAGCTGATTCCGGGGCTATTCCACCCCAATAGCCGCCAAGAGCATGCCATACACCAATCCAACGGATATCGGTTTCTTCCTTAATCGTTTTGGTCATATTCTTAAATTCCTTTGGGAACTTAATCGGATCCGGCCGGAAATCGGTTAAACACTGGTTTTTAACACTTAGCCAGCCGTCATCCAGCAAAATCCAACGTACCGGAATCTTCTTTTCCTTCAATTCCTGTACCTTTTTGAGCACCTTTTTCTCGGAAATATCGGTATAGAATGCATCCCAGCTGCACCAGCCAAAATACTCAAACATCTCGGGAAATCTTCGATCCGCCTTCGTGGGTATCCTTTTTAACTGGCATGCCTTTTTAAATACCCGTTCGATAATCTCATACAGATCTTCCCCTTCACTTAATAAAAAGCATAGATCCTCTACCTGATGAAGTCCTCCGGTATAAGCTGTCATCGTAAAGGTAAGCTCAGACCTTGTGCCTTTAGCCAGATAGGTCTTTGTTTTTTCTCCAACCATAGGAAGAATATATCCATAGCTTTTCTCTCCCTGAAGATATAGGGATTGCGTCCTTTCCGGGATCTCCTCGTAGGAAGATATAAATGCAGGTCGGCTCCACCAGTCCCTATGCTGATATACTGCACACATCTGTTTTGGAAGATCGTCAAAAGCGATCGTTAGTTGTATCGGTGCCTGCTCTACGAGATTATAATTTTCTCGAAATGGCTGATTCTTAAGATGAACCGCTACCGTACCAATCTGTACACCATTCTCCTTCCGAAGAATTACCGAAGCATCGATCTCTTTTTCCTCCAAGGTAAAGGAATAAACTTCCTGACCCGACAGTTCCGATTTACCCTGATAATTTAAAGGAAAATTTCCATCTTCTAATGCAAGCATGAATGACATTCCTTTCACTTGTAACAATTTGCTGCCTCCTATCCGCCACACCAAGGCTCCTTCATTCCTTCAAAAAAGGGAGTGATTCCGTATAAACTAAATATTGAATGCACTCCCTAGGTACCCTTACTTAAAAGTATACTTTATATGTCTTTACTTCGTATCCGGTGATGTCAAAATGAATTTGTCCGTCGGTTACGTCTACGTCACCCAATTCTCTCTCAATCAGGTTTGTCTCTACCACCTTTTTAACAGGAAGCCCAAAGGACATCGTAATGCCTTGCTCTTTCTCATTCTTAAATTCATAGAGTCTTATGATATATGCCCTTTCCTCTTCCGCTCTTTTTACGGTATCGATAACGACATGGTCAGAATCTACGGATAGTAGTCCAAAGGAATCATTTAGCTTGGCATCCCCGCCGGTTTCCTTTCCAACGAGGGATACGTTTAGCTCCATCGCAGACTGTTGTACGTTACTTTCCTGCCAACCTCCCTTATGCGGATAAAGGGAATAGGTAAACGTATGCTCCCCGCGATCTGCCGTTTCATCCGGGCGAACCGCTGATTTAATAAGGGTGATACCAATCACATTCTCATGAATGTCATATCCATACTTACAATCATTTAATAAGGACACCCCATAGCTGCCTTCCGATAAATCAACCCATTTATGAGCGGAAACTTCAAACTTTGCAAAATCCCATTCCGTATTCGTATGGGTTGGGCGATTGATATTACCAAATTGAATTTCGTAGGTTGCTTCGGAGGAATGAATATCGACCGGGAAGAAAGCTTTTAATAGAACCTGCTCCTCCTTCCAGGAAACCTGTGTTGCAAAATCAATCCGATCCTTATCCTGATAAATCGTCATATCCTGGCGAATGATTGAATTATTAAACTGCCAGGTTAACCTTAAGATTCCTCTGACCGGACCATTTTCAACAACCTTTCGGCTTATTAGCTGCATCGGTCCATACGGTTTTTCCCGGTAGAAGACATCAATATCCCAGGCATCAAAACGCAACGGCTTATCTTCAAAGGCACAAAGCACATTCATCGGCTTGCCGCAGCATACCTGCTTCTTGTTCCGCTTATCTATGAGGGAAATGATTTCTCCTCTATCATTTAGGTCAATGGAGAAATAAGAATTTTCCAGGTGGTCTTCTTCGATCCTCAGGCTGGACTTAACCTCATAATCCTGATTCGATATGACGATTTTCTTAAACCCATAGGCCGGTATATTTTCTATGTAAAGAACCATACCCTCCTTTGCTGCCTGGCTCTTAATTGCGTTACCCAACGTATCGGTAAAAGTGGTTTCGCTGGTTATCGTATTACTGTATGGCATCGTAAGAATATCACTTCTTACCCATCCGATTGTATTAAATACAAGGATACTGTCTGGATCCTGAGAAGAGGCCGCGCAGATTCTTGCAAAAGCCTGATTAAGTAACTGATTTCCTTCCTCTTTTATATTCTGGTATAGGACTCTGCAATCCTCATATACCTGTCGGATGGAAGAACCAGGAAGGACATCATGAAACTGATTTAGCAGGATATTCTCCCAGATACGGTTAATCTTCTTCTTCGGATATTGATCCTCCTGATTTAGGGAATCCGCTAAAACGCTTAGGAACTCCACATCATGCATAAGAAGCTCTGATTTACGGTTAGCTCGCTTAATAAAGCCTTGGGAGGTATAGGTACCGCGATGCATTTCAAAGTATAATTCCCCTTCCCAGACATTCAAGCAATCCTCTGGGATTCTGTCATGGATCCGTTTAAAATAGCTTTCCGTTGTATCGATCTGTACCTTTGGAATTCCCGGTATGTTCTTCATCACACGGGCACGCTCCAGCATCTCCTTGGTTGGACCGCCGCCACCATCCCCCCATCCGAAGGCTAGCAACAGCTCCTCGTTCTTATCCTTATCCTTATAATTTTCCCATATTCCGGTTACTTCAGAAGGCTCCATTCGCCCATTATAGGTATAAAACCAGGAACCATTTTCCGGTGTTGTTATAAAATGGGTAAAGATTTCACTGCCGTCAATTCCTCTCCAGCGGAACGTATCATATGGAAAATGGTTATATTGATTCCAGCTGATCTTTGTTGTCATAAAGTAATCCATATCGGATTTTTTCATTATCTGCGGTAAAGCCCCGCTATATCCAAAGACATCCGGAAGCCACAATAGCTTTGAATCCTTGCCAAACTCCTCTTTTATATAGCGTTTTCCAAAAAGGAACTGGCGTACCAAGGACTCTCCACTCGGAAGATTCGTATCGGATTCTACCCACATTCCTCCGGTAATTTCCCATTGGCCTTCCTTAATCTTGTCTTTCACCTGGGCAAAAATCTCCGGGTAATCCTCCTTAACCCACCGATACAGCTGCGGGGAGGAATGCATATAACGATATTCTGGAAAGAGTCGCATCAGATTTAATACCGTAGAGAAGGTTCTGGACGCTTTCTCACGGGTTGCCGAATATCTCCATAACCATCCCATATCGATATGGGAATGCCCGACACCGGTTACTGTAGGCTTGATTTCTTCGATCTTTGCATAATCTTCCAAACCGGCCTGAACGAATTTTAATGCTTCCTGAATGGAAGTATAATAGGGTTCTTTCTTATAATTTAAGAAATCAATCTTTCGGAAGGTATCTGTTAAAAGCTTGGTAAGCTTAATTCTTCTTAAGTCATTCTCATTCAATAATTCAGTACACTTTAATAAAGTATCGATCGTATAATAGAATTTATCCACATAGGGATCAATTGCTACAAGCTCCGCATCTTTAAACACCCGTACTTTCGGTATATCCAGTACTCCGCTCCAGCTCTTTAAGGCGATCCGAAGCTTTCGGTTTTTCTCATAGATGGCAGGATCAAGGAATGCTTCCTCATGCCAGACATCTATTGCCTGTACCGGTTTTCCATTGATGTACAGCAAGGTTTCTGCCGTAGAACCTCCGCCGTCCCTGGGACCTACGATTCCCTTAAAGGCCACGGTCTTTTTTAGGAAGCTTTCCGGAATCGTAACATTGCACCGAAACCATGCGACTTTATCGTAGCCTCCCCAGGAATCCCAAAGCTTAAAATCAGACCAGTCGGAATCATCATAATTCGGGTCATAAGCATGACCTATCTTATCCTCCATGGATGTCTCAAAGTACTTCCATTGTTCTAACTTAATAGAATCACGAACCCTAGTGTTATAGATATCTTCATCAATATACTTTCTGATTTTTTCTAATTTAAAATATGGATCGCGTACTTTCACTCTCGTTACCTCCTTATGGAATTGAATGCTACGGATAATGCAGCATAATCACCAATTTGTTCCCCGAGCCCTGCTGCTACAATCTCACAGACTTCACGGTTATAGCTTAAGGCTTCCTGTGCAATCACTGCCTCCATAGGCTCTCTCAGCAATTTTTCCTGTCTAAGGAATATACTTCCGATTACAATTCTTTGCGGATTTAATGTATCAATCAGAATAGAAAGACCCTTTCCCAACTGCTTTCCTACTTTCCGGAAAATTTGCAGTGCCAGATCGTCTCCTTCCTCGGCAGCCTTCCCCACATCCGCCGTGGTTATCTTATCAATATCCGGTTGAATTTCTAAAATTTTCGTATGCTTTTCCCGGGTTTTATATTCCTCAACCGCTGCTCTTGAAAACTTAGCGATACCACCGCCGCTGCAGAAGCCTTCAAAGGATCCGGCCTTATGATAACCAACCGGCCCCTCCTTCTCTAAACGAATATGACCTACCTCGCCGGCCATATCATTCGTTCCGACATAGAGCTTGTTGTTAAGAATTAACCCTGCCCCCATACCGGTGCCAAAGGTTAGAAATATCATATTTTCACAGCCTTTTCCCGCCCCCCACAGCCATTCCGCCAAAGCACAGGCATTCGCATCATTTTGGACCGCAGCTGGTACATGAAATTCCTGCCGAAAGGGAGTGAGGATATCCACACTATCCCAATTGCTTAAGTTCGGCGGAGACAGGATAAGCCCTTTCTTAGAATCTAACGGGCTGCCACAACTAATTCCGATAGATTCCAGTTTGCATTCCGAATGTTTCGTAATTAATTCTTTTAATCGATCAACCATAGCGTGTATGGCATCCTCCGGGCTGGTAGGAGTCTTTATTTTTATCTTATCAATAATTTCTACGGTATTCTCCGATACCTTCCCAAGGCTTACCGCACATTTGGTTCCTCCAATATCGATTCCTGCTATGCATTGCATCCGAAAAATACCTCCTCTATCATTCTGCAAAGGGTATGGTAAATCGGAAGATGAAGCTCTTGTATCTGGTAGGTAATCTCACTCGGAGTACAGATACACACATCACATAACTCTTTTAAGGCACCACCGGTTTTTCCGGTCAGACCAATGGTCTTAAGACCCATTGCCTTGGCTGTAATCATGGCATAGATAACGTTTTTTGAATTTCCGGAGGTGCTGATACCGATAAGAACATCTTCTTTTTTTCCATAGCCGAATACCTGCTGTGCAAAAACCAATTCCGGCTTTGCATCATTGGCATACGCGGTAGATAATGCAATATTACTGGTTAATGTTATTGCGCTAAGAGCCCCTTGCAGATGTTTTCCAAGGACTTCTCCCTCCTGGCCAAAGGTACTTAGTGTTTCCTGCATCTGCCGATTAATAGGACGTTTGATGTAGAATTCCTTCATTAATTCACCCACGATATGCTCTGCGTCGGCACCGCTGCCACCATTTCCACAAACCAGAAGTTTACCTGCACGCGCATAGGAGTCACGGATTATTTCAAAAGCTTTTTCAATATCCTCTCTGCATGAGAACAATACAGGATATTCCTGCATTAACTGATTCAGATATAATTTTTCCTTCATGTTTTTCCTCATTTCTACACAGCTTCTTGCTCATCTAGAGTTCTTTTGCTTTTTTCAATAAACATTGAATATTTGAGCTTCCCTTTGCTTGATTATTCCTTTGTTAAAATATTTTTTGCTTTTTCTATGAACTCTACAGAGCCAAAACTTCCCGATTTTAATATCAACTGATCGTATGGCATGGTTATACTTTGACAGATTGGCAAACCGGCTTCGATTTCCTTGATTACCCTCATACCTTTGATATCCATCCTACTGCAGAAGGATGCCGAGGTATCCCCTCCGCAGATAATATATTTTTGAATATGATATTGCTTGCTGATTTGCTTTGCGAGTTTCGCAAGGGTATAAGATACCATTTCGGAAACCGCCGTATTATCGATATGATGAGAAGCAGCCAGCCTCTTCGTATTCTGAACATCCTCCTCTTTGTTCATGGAGTGGATGACTATAATATCACTTTTCTGATAAGCTGCTTCATACTCCTTAAGTATACGTTCTTCCTCCAACCTTCTCTCTTCTTCAGAGAACAGCTTCGTCGTATCCAGCATTAGAACCGGATATTTTTTCTTCTCCATATAGTTCAGCTGCGCTTTCGTCTGCGGGGTCAGACTTCCTGCGATACAAAGCATTTTGGAGTTTCTGTTTTGAGTTATCTGTATGTGATCTTCTTTCTTATTCCGCGTTTGAAGTAAGCCAAGATAATAGCCTAGAGCAGAGCTTCCGCAGATTACCTTGTAGTCTTTTACTGCCTTTGCAATAAGGGAAAGATCATCATTATTTCTTACATCAAGGATAGCATAATTTGTTTCCTTTTGCATCTGCTTTAGAAGCTTTTGTAACGCTTCTACCCCTTGCTCCAGGACTTCATAAGGAATTGCAGAAACCTTACGTTTTGTCTGGGCTTGAAGGATGTCAACCAGATTCGACTGCCGCATGGGATGTACCGGATCATTCCGAAATTGAGACTCCTCCAGCCTAGTCCCATACACATAATGAATGCTATGAAGCGTCGTTCTCCCGTTGTCCGGAAAACCAAGAACAACAATCGCAAACTCCTCGTTGAGGGCATCCAGCATCGCATCAAATTCCGCACCGATATTCCCACGAAAAACAGAACATTGCTTATCATAGAATTGCTGTACCTTGTTTTTATCAAATCTTTTTGTTGCTTCATATACCCTTTGGTAGGCATCCTCATAGGAGCAAAATCTGGAGTTGGTATCAATAATTGTTACATCATCCGAAAATTCCATACCCTGCTCCAGCTTATCGTAGCTGTATACGACACTATCAAGACCCGCCTTGCTATACATAATTCCAATATCGTTTGCTCCAGTGATATCATCTGCAATTACTACTGTATGTGGCATAATAACCTCCATCTTTTTACTACCTATCCTCTATATTTATATCCTATTTCGATTTCTGCTTGCACACCGTTACCAGCATCTCTGCCTGCTGCCCAAATCGTATATCACCTAAGGTTAAATCACAGCCGATACGGGCTCTGTGAACCGATTCCTTCGGTGCGGTTATTTCAATTGTAAAGGACGCATTCTCCTGAGCTCCCATCTCTTTTTCAAAGGAAGTTTTGTCATGTTTGCTATGAAAGCCTTCCGGTAAAACCAACTGCACTTGAACCGGTACCCTGTGCCGGAAGGGATTGGTTATCTCGATTTTCACGGAGAATGTTTCCTTCTCTTTCACCTGCAGCTGATATGGATGAAAAGTAGCAAAGAAATCATCCGTAAGAACGGTATCTTCTCCAAGAGGGAGTAAGGACTTATGCAGCTCGCTGACTTCTTTACCCAATGCTTCTAACTCCCTGGCATACGTATCCTTATAATTTAAACTCTGCCAATGACCAGAGAGCAGGATATCCGGTTGAATTCTTTGGTATAGCTGAGCACTGTTAAAGAAATCATCCGCTTCGAATTTATTCTTATAAACATAGTTACAAAACAAACCGTCTCCATCCGCATATTGATCCCCGGTACAGAGAATCTTTTTTCCATCTGCCATAAACTCTATTGCCACCGCATACCTGGTATGCCCGGAAAGAGGGTGCAAAATAAGTTCATATTCTTCCCACGTAATCTTTTGACCTAACCCCAGAGCTTCATCTACCGGAATTGGATCATACCAGAGGCAAGGAAGATCATAATTTTCGGGAGAATTCAAAAGATCGGCGAAGTTTTCAGGGCAGAGTATCCTGGTATGATACACTTTCTTTAAAAGGTTGAAGCCGGCAACATGGTCATCGTGATAGTGCGTCGGAATGCAGGCATCGATTTTCGTAACCCCATAATCCGTAAAAAGCTTTGGGATTGTATAGAGCCAAGGCCTTCGGGAACTCCGATCGGATCCGGCGGCGGGTCCTGCCATAAAGTCGTAACCAAAGTCAATAAAAAGTGCCTTTCCGCTTTTTGAGATAAGAACATAGGAGTTCGCCATACTGGTTCGATTAAATAAGACATGCTCCGTAATGTGCTCATACGGATTATCCCGCAAAAGAAACAGTCTGGGATTCTGGCGCCTAAGCTTCATCAAGCGGCTTAATCGTTCCACCAATAAATCAATGGACTCTAAAACAGTTTCCTTCGAATCAAGGATATCCCCATGAGAAGGTAGAAGCTTATCAAAGTTTTGTTCCTTCAAAGCTAAGAGGGATAGGACATGATGCGGTAGGCCTTCTCCGCCATTATAGGTCCACTGCGTTGCTGCCAGGGACCAGAGCTTTCCGCCAGGATAGATTAGGTCACCGGTAAAACAGATCTTTTGGCTATCGATCGTAGCCGCAATCGAAATCGAACCGGTCGTATGTCCCGGCGTTGGCAGAATGGTAAATTCTATTCCATTTCGCTTCACCGTATCATAATCCTTAAGAGTTCCGGTAATACTGACCGAATGTAGGAGGGAGAAACGATCCTGACGATTATTATAATTATTATAGATTTCTCTTCTTTGCCATAATTCATCCGCATTGCTGATAAGTTCCTGTTCCTGATGGGGAACCCAGACAGCAATTCCTAAGTCCGTTGCTTTCTTTAGTCCCTGTATCTGATCCCGGTGATGATGGGTAACCAGGACATCGGTAACCTTTGCTACGCCAATCCCCTCTAAAGCATCTAGGACATCTCCGCTTCCAAAATCAACCAGAACTGCACGGTCATTATTCTTAATAATATATACCTGACAGGTATCTTGATAGACATATAAATGTTCCCCTAATTTTTTCATATCCCATACTCCTATTTCGATCTTCCGGTTAAGAACTTATTCGGGTGCCGGCAATGCTTTGACACCCGAACAAGAATGGTTACATTTCTAACATATTGACTTCAACAGCATCTGCTTCCTTATCATAGGGAATCTTAATTGTCTTGATTTCACAGGGAGCAAAGTCCATGGTTATGGTACGCTCCATAAACGGAAGGTGAAAGGTCGCATGAACCTTGTGCTTCATCGTTTCATAGGCACGAAGGATAACACCATCCTTATCCTCTGCTTCCTTCATCACAGTAATTACGATTTCTTTACTATCTACATCGGCAAAAGATTGAACCTGAGGGAGCTTTCCTTCATGGAAGGTTTCAATCACACAGATTGGCCTTTGATTAAGCTCCATCGCTCTTTGAATAATATCCGAGTCCTTCCATCCCCCTTCATGAGGAATTAAAGCATAGGTCATCTCCTGAACACCATAATCAACATAATCGTATTCTTCCTGTGGATCCAGCTTTTTCGGGTCATGATGTGCATAAACCGAGTTCTTAAGGATGGTGATTGCCATTTCATCAATGTCAAAGCTATAGCTGTATTTGCTGTCATTTGCAATGCCCAAGCCATAGAGCTTTCCGTTGTTAAAATGTTCTCCCGAAAAATCAATCCAGGTCTGCCCGGGTTCCTCCTCACCATTCGCACTCTTTTCAATATATCCATAAGGTATCTCATAGGTTGGCTTTCTAAAATTAAAGTTAACAGGGAATTTCACCTTTAGTATCGTCTGGGGCTCTCTCCAGTCCACCTTCACCTTAACTTCGATCGAATCAAGCTCTTTATAAACCCTAAAATCCTGTAGCACAAAGGAAGCCTTATACTTACTCTTTACACGAAGGGTTGATCTTACCGGTCCATCCTCCAGGATGCGAATGGATACCACTTCCATGTTAGCAATTTCTTTGTCAAACTTAAAGACATTATGACTCCAGGTATCGGATTTATCTTCGATAACGGCCAGCCTTGCCCCTTCCCGCCTTAATATTTCCAGGTCATTTTTCTTATCATAGAAGCTTTTTAGGCAGCCGGTTTCCGGGTTTAATTCTAACCGGTATCGGTCATTTTCCACCGAGTTTTCTGTAATAGGAACATGAGGCAGGTCGATTGGCGCTTCTGTCTTAAGATATAGCTTAAATACCCGGTACCCCATACTTGGCAGATCTGCCACAAATAGGAGACGGGATTGTCCGTTAACGGTTGCCTCGGAACGAATTCTCTGTGCAGGAACGACATTTCCCTGCTCATCCGTCAGTTTAAAATTATCATTACTTAATCCGCGAATCTCAAGATCGACTGCCATCTTACCAGACCAACTGTGGGAATTAAATACAACGATTGGTTTCATCGTTACATCCTCTTCAATATGAATATCCCAGGATAAAGCCTGAATCGCATAATTTAAATTCCTTTGCCCGATTGCCATAGCTTCCCCGTAAAGATAGGAAGCATCCTCATAAGCCGAAGGTATGCTGGTGCCTGCCAGGATATCGTGGAACTGGTTAAACATAACTCCCTTCCATGCCTGCTCAAAATCTTCCGGGTAAGGCTGCCCTTTTACAACCTTGGAAATCGTACTCCATTTTTCCGCATTAACTAACAGAGTTTCTGCTTTCCGGTTTTCTTTCTTAATATTGGAAAGTACGCTATAGCAACCACTGGCATGATGCTGCAAATCACCCTGTACCACCGGATATTCTTTCCCGCTCTTACGAATACTGTCAAAGAAAGATATGGTACTGCTCATCTTAAGGGTCGGCATATCTTCTCTCTCATTCAGTTCATGAATACTTTTAATATTCTCCTTCGTTGGACCACCGCCATGATTACCAACGCCGTAGAACATCATCATCTCATCTTCCCCGTCTTTTAGTTCATAGAGCAACCGGTTTGCATGGTATTCCAGATCTTTTCCACTACTGCAGTATTCATAGGGTATCCGATAGGTTAATACTTTGGAACCATCCTCAGATCTCCACCAGAAAATTCTTCCGGGAAGTCCTTTCTCTAACGGCATCGGACGCATAAATACATAGTTCTCCATTCCACTCTTGGCCAGTATTTGCGGAAGCATTCCATTATGACCAAAGCTATCTACATTATAGCCGGTTTTGGCTATCCGGCCAAACTTTTTAAGAAAATAGCGCTGCGAATATAAGCCGTGGCGCACGAAAGATTCTCCATTCGGAATATTACAATCCGGCTGAACATACCATCCGCCGACAATCTCCCATCTTCCTTCTTTCACTCGTTCTACAATCTCTTCAAACATCTTGGGGTTATTTTTTTCTACCCATTCATAAAACACTGCTGAGCTACAAGAAAAAATAAAATCTTCATTTTCCATCATACGATCCAGTGCGGATTGAAAAGTTGCTTTCACCTCCTGAAAGCCTTCCTGCCAATTCCAAAGCCAGACCGGATCCAAATGAGCATTACCAATCATATGTAATTTCTTATCTTTCATATTCATTACCATGCCTTTCTTCAAAGCCTGCAAACTTCTTTATTCTGCCTTCCCTGCACTTAATAAATAATGGTTTATTTTATCCTTCACTAACTCCTTAACGGCTGTTCTTGCTTTCTTTAGTATCTCCTGTGGATACCTGTTTAGTTCTTCCTCCGTTATATGCGTTTCCCTTCCGATTACTTTCAGCATTGCCTGCTCAACGTCAGTAGCAATATTTACCTTGCTGACTCCACCCGATGGCATCTGTACTGCTTTAATTACCATATCACTTGGTACACCGGACCCACCATGCAATACTAAGGGGGTTTTCGTCAATTGATTAATGGATAGCAGTCGGTCATAATCAACTCGAGGCTTCCTTACCGTATAGACCCCATGGGCGGTTCCGACCGATACTGCCAGTGCATCTACCTTCGTTAATTCAACAAAGCTCTTTGCTTCCTTTGGCACAGTGAAAAGCTCTTCATCATGTTCGGTTTCCACAAAATCGGTTGTTCCAATTTTACCCAGTTCCGCTTCGACCGTTACGCCATACGGATGGGAATAGGCTACGATTTGCTTTGTCAGTTCTACATTTTTGTCAAATTCATATTCGGATGCATCAATCATAACAGAAGTAAATTTGGCTGCAATTGCCTGCTTAATAATTGCAAAGTCTTTGGTATGATCCAAATGGAGAACAATTGGTATCGTCGGCTTCAGCTCATCAATGACACCAAAAAACTTCTCCGCAAAATCATTTATATCCACCTTATGCCGATAAATTTCTTTTTCCGATATCTGAATGATCACCGGTGATTTTGTTTCTATCGCAGCCTCCACGATAGGCAATATAAGTTTTGTATACCGCGGTGAAAAGGAGCCTACTGCATATCTGCCTTCATGTCCTTTTCTTAATACTTCTGTTAAATTTTCTATTTTTCTCATATATTACCTCATACTTTCTTACTCAGTTCCTATTTTAATATCCTGTCTATTAGGAATGTATATTTATTTGCATAGATATCCTTATATTTTTTACTTATTGCATGCTCTACTTCATATGTCTGAATACATTTATGGCTGCCGGATAAAAACTTTTGTTTCTCCTCCATTCCATAATTTTTCTCTAGCATAACGGCTACCGCCCCCAGAAGGGTAGCCTCAGATACCTTGGGAACAGTAACCGGTATTCCTAAGATATTTGCTTTTATTTGCATCCAGGGAGCACTGTTAGCGGCACCGCCAACACAGATGACATCCTTAAGTCTTGCCGGTTCAATATCCGGTACCAGGGACAGAATCCATTTTCCTTGGTAATTGACCCCTTCCAAAATTGCTTTTAGGATCTCCTTTGTACCATGTGTTTCCCGTAAACCGAAGAACCCGCCTCCGACATCCGACCGATAAAAAGGAGTTCCAATGCCGGATAGATAAGGATAATACAGGATACCAGTCGGTTCCTTCGGCATGGAGGTAATAGCGGCATTCATCCTTTGGTAATCCGCTTCCGTATTTAATACCTTTTTATAAAACCATTCCATCGATTGTCCTGAGGATGAAATATTCGCCATCCAAAAATAGTCTTTTCCATTTAAAAAAGGACCATAGACCATTCCGGAATGGTACCGGGCTTCCGACATAGAAAAATGCTCGTCCATTCCCAGATAGGTCTCGGCGGTTCCTACACTATTGCAGATTCGATTCTTATCCTCATTAAGTACAGCATATGCTGCACATGCATGGTCATGGCCTCCAATGCATACCATAACAGATCCCTTGTGCAGCTTTGAATTAAGTACCGGATCAGATAAGGATCCGATCCTCTTCCCAGAAGGATAGACCTTGGGGAAATTATTTTCCGTAAGATTATATTCCCCAAGTCTTTTCGTATCCCATTCCCGGTTACCAATATCGTATACATAGGTTCTGGCTGCAAAGCTGGGATCACTGGCAAAAACCCCGGTGAGTTTCCACCCAATATAGTCGCAGACGGAAAGCCATATCGTATCTTCTGTTCGGATATTCTTTGAATTAAGAAGCCAGAGATATTTATAAATCCCATATTTAAAGCTGTTATGTAACCCAGTTTTATAGAAATTATCCGCCTCTCTCTCCTCTTTTACCCGATCGGCTAAAGAGACTGTCCTTCTGTCAAACCACGGTAGAATTGGAGTTTCCTCTTTCCCGGTAGTACGGTTTATAATTAAGCCTGCTTCCGACATTCCTGTAATGGAAATTCCCTTCGTATTCGGATACCGGTTAAGAAGCAGGGATAACTGATCAATGACGATGCCATAGAAGATGAAAGGATCATAAATCTGCCCGTATCCATCTGTTTCAATCGGTGTCGATGTCTTCCTTAGTTCTAGTAAAGACCCATCGGGATCAAAAACAGCTGCTTTTATATGGGTCGTACCTAAATCCACTCCAATATAGTAGGATTCCTTTTCGGTTTTTATAGACGTATCCACTGTGAAACCCCTTTCCAAATCATGAAATATGGAAAAACTCTTTTTTCAATTTTGCGACTCCAAGGCGGGGACTTGTCAGCACCTTATCCATATCGATTCCCTTTAACTCATCTACTGCTAAAGCCATAGAAGCCTGCGCCAGAACCAGGACATCGGAATCCGCTGCATATTTGAGAACCGTTTCTTGGATTTTTTTATTATGCAGAGAACGATTTCCCCGCATAAGCTCTTCATATGCATCCGGCACTAAAACGGTATGAAGTGTACAGTCCTTCCCTAAACTCTCTGCTTTTCTTTTTATTAGATTGACAGTAGGGTCTAAAGTAGAAGATAGGGTTGCAAAGACACTGATTGTATTCCCCATCTGTACTGCTTTTTCTGCCATGGCTTCATCGATTCGATACACTGGAATGTCCAGTTTCGCATTCGCTTTTTCTGCAATTTCTCCTACGGAAGAGCATGCGCTCAATACGGCATCTGCCCCCATCGAAGCTGCTATGGTTGCATATTGCAGCCAACGTTCTTCTACAAATTCCACATGATTCTTTTGAATCAAATCCTTTAATATGGAATCATCTAAAATATTAACTACTTCCACCTTACCGATTTCCTGCTTAATTAAGGAAGTTAAACTCTCTACGGTTGCAGGTGAAGTATGAATGACGACCAGTTTTTTTATTTTCATTACCCCCTTAGTCTATGATTCAATCGTATTTGATTATTCTGATTAAATTTTACCATAACATTTTCACTAATTCAAGCTTTAAATGACACTTTTTGAATAATATGTGACATAATTTGATTATTTTTGGTATCTCGCTCCATCTGTTTTTCATATGACACGTTTGTTTTTCATATGACCCATCTGTTTTTCATATGACAGAAGCCTATCGATTTCTATTCATTCCTCCCCTTCATACGTGGTTCGACGAAGAATATCCAATTGAACATCCCTTGGGAGACTAATGAAACGACCGCTATACCCACCAACACGTACAAACAGATTGGAATAAAGCTCCGGATGAACCATAGCATCCTTTAGGTCTTTCGTACTTGCAACGGTAATCATCAGCTGAGTACCGCCCTTCTGAAAATAGGTTTCTTTTGATCCCTCTCCAGAAAATCTCCTAAATATACATCCATCCGGCCATAATCCAGGGTATGCGCAAGGATGGAATAAAGCCATGCAAGCTGTGCTGCCTGATGAAATGTTTCAGGAGCATTATTTTTAAGAAAGATAAGATTTTCCCTCATTTCCTGCAGCTGGGATGCTCTTTCCTTTGAAACGTATGCTTTCTTCTCCTCACATTGATCTGCATAGAATTGCAAGCTATCCTTTAAGATTTCTAAGGCTTCCAGCATTGCGCCGTAGAGGGGATTGTTTTCCTGTTTGGCATATTCGGATATTTCTTTCTTAATTCCGGGTATCCCAAGTTGTAACAGTTTATCATAGTCAATGATGCAGCCGGTCATACGATAGAGGGGATAGGCCGGATAAATATCGTTTAAATCATCACTGGCAAGCCTTTTTTTAACTTCCTTTGGATATGCCTTTCTCGTCTTATACCGGCTTTGATTCTCCCTCCAAAATTCCAGAAGCAGTTCCAGCTCTTTTCTTTCCTCTGGATCGGTTTCCTCCTTCCTAAGCTGTTCCAGCTCTTTGGTTCTGCAGTAGTATCCAAAATCCTCCGCATCCTTCGGAGAGAAGCCGATCGGATGGTATTTTGCACCTCCTACAATATAGAGATCTTCCGGAATCGGTTCCAAAATCGCAGGAAACTGTACTCTTAAGCAGGCAGCTTCCCTGATCGGAACTGAATCCTTTTGATGTTCTTGAAAGGTTTTCGTAAATAATTTTTCAAATTTATATTTCACCATTTTTATATCCATTCCTGCGTTTGTATTTTGCACATTATTAAGTTTTTGTGCCAAATGTTTCATACAACCTTGCTAACTAAGGCAAAATCTTATGGTTAAAAAACTTGTTTTTTCAACCTTCACTCCTGATGCCCAAGTTTAACAATCCAATGTTCTATTCCCATTATAATCTACTACCAAAGCAGCCGCCCCGATAAGCGCAGCTTGGTATCCAAGTTTTGATTGCACAATTTCAACCGGAAGCAAGGCTGGATTCACGGTTTGGTTTAAGACATGCAGAAACTTTGGCTTAATAATATCCAATGAATTTCCTACTCCGCCGCCAAAAATGACAGCTTCCGGATTAAAAAGGTTAACCGCATTTCCAATTCCCCGCCCTAAAGCTCTGGCTGCCGCCTGATAAATCGACAAGGCGGTTTCATCCCCATTGCGGGCAAGCACAGCACATCCTTTCGCATCCAAAGGTTCTCCCATATCGATAAAATGTTTATGAAAGGCCGGATCTATCAAGGCATTTCTTTGAACTTCTCTTGTAATTGCTGTTCCGGATGCATGTGCTTCCAGGCATCCCACCTGGCCGCAAGCACAGAGGGCAGGCTTGTCATATTCTACCTTGGTATGGCCTATCTCACCGGCACATCCTAAAGCTCCTCGGATTAAACAGCCGTCACTTACAATCGCTCCTCCAATCCCAGTGCTTACGGTTATCCATAGGAAATTTCGATAGGTATTTTGAAAACCAAAATGCATTTCCCCTATGGCACAGGAGTTAACATCATTATCAACATATATATTATCTATGCCGGTTAAGCCTACCATTCTCTTCTTAACCGGGAACTTCTCCCATCCCGGGTAGGAGCATCGCAGCAAATGCCCCTGTTTGATATCCACCATACCCGGAAGATTTATCCCGATCCCCAGTAAATCCTGCATCGTACAGCTAATCTCCATTGTACATTCCCTTAGCATATCGGAACATACCTTTAGCCAAGAGGATAGACTAGTGGTATCGGTGGAAACCTGTCGCTTCGTGAGAATCCTACCCGTGGTATGTACAATACCGACTAAGGTTTTGGTTCCTCCGATATCAATTGCACCTAGCAGCATACATTAGCTTCCTTTCCATCTTTCCTATTCAGTATCTCATCGAGCTGCAGATTCCGCTGCTTCATATATTGAGAAAGAATGTGGTTTATGATCAGATGAATGTCCTCCACAATTCCATAATTCTGGGATTGTAAGGTTATATTTAATTTTGTGCGTTTGCCTAGCTCTCCATGATAATTTCCGATTATGGAGACGGTATCACACCCGATACCGTTACAATAATCCGCTGCCTTAAGTAAATTCTTCGAATTACCGGATACGGACAAGAAGATTACAAGGTCTTTCTGCACCGCTAAGTTCTTCAGCTGATAGCAAAAGACATCATCATAGGATATATCATTACCAAGAGCTGTCAGAATAGAAGCATTATCCGAGAGGGAGAATATCTTCATCCGTTTCCCTTTTTCTGTGTTAATCCCCTTACCGAAATCACAAACCCAATGGGAAGCACAAGCCGCACTTCCTCCATTGCCGAGAACAAAGACCTGCTTATAATTCTGATATGCATCGTCTATTTTCTGTATAAGTATCTTCATCTGGCTGCTGTTAATCTTCTGCAGCGTTTCATATAGGCTTTCACAATAAGATTTGTAGAAATCTTCAAGCATAAGTTTTCTCCTTAAACAAGTATCAATACGTCCATTTTGCCCGACGAATTGGATTTAGGGTTATATTATTTAGTATTATTTCATTCTCACAATAATTATAGAATTCTAAGCTGCAGGAATGTTTTTCCGGAAAACACAACGCAGTTAAGCAGGTTCGCCCATCATACAAAAATAGCTCAATGGATCCTTTATCGATAAGAAGCTGAATTTGTATGGTATTACGATTGCTTAGGGGTGCTGTCAGTGGTTCTGTAAACCATGACCCAAGCTTAATCCGATTACAATCGGAACGATCCATTTGAAGAAGGTTCTGTAAGAAGTCCAGATGAATGGTTACCGTTTCACCACTTTCATAATGCAGAAGGATATCTGCATTACCCGTTTCTCCGTCCTGCTTATTCAGCTCCAAGTTAAGGGAAAATGCTTCACCGCCAGGCAGCCGATATGCTGTATTACTAGGTAATGCAACCTGGTTTTTCGTGTTTATCGCTTCCTGCTTTAGTTCTTCTATTTCCTTTGCCGGATTTTGGTGAATGTATAGTTTTCCATTCTCATGCCTCACGAGACGAAGCTCCCTGGGAACGGTAAATGCTCCCATCCAACCTTCCAATTTCGGACATTCTCTTGCATAAGGCCAAAAGCACATCCATCCAATCCACAGCTTTCTTCCTGCCATTTCATATTGCGGATTCCACGCTACCGCCGCATAAAAATCTTTTCCATAGTCCGCCCATTGTAATTTTTGAGATGGATCGTAGACAAAGCTTCTACCGTCAAAATCGCCGATGATATGTAATACCCGCCGAAACCCATCGATACTTACCGATAATACCCAACGGGTATTGTTTTCCCCCTCAATTTGATATTCCATAAGTTCCGGGCACTCATACACCTTATGCTGGGGATTGATCAGCGTATCCTCCAAAACACTGGACAAATCCCAATTCTTTAGATCCAGTGATCGATAAAAACGGATTTCTTCCCCGCATGCTAAAACCATTACAAAATGGCCGGAGGGTTCATGCCAG
This sequence comes from Lachnospiraceae bacterium, assembly GCA_003519685.1. Lineage (GTDB taxonomy): Bacteria > Bacillota > Clostridia > Lachnospirales > Lachnospiraceae > Mobilitalea. The sequence goes on along the minus strand of DOWG01000084.1, from coordinate 13,318 downwards.
AAAACTTTCGGATCGCGGAAATTGATCGTTGCCGTATCTTTTATAATCGGATTCCCCGAATATTTGCGAAAAATTCTGCCATCAGCACTATATGCGATATTTTGAAACTGTCCTTTCTCTGGTTCGCCGCCATATCTCGAGGAGTACATTAATATCCATGTATCCTTACCAAAGCCTGCTCTATTGTCCGGATCAAACAACGCACTACCGGAAATCGCATATCCGCTATCATCTGCATATAAGGCTGGAGGCAGGATTTCCCAATCGAATAGATTCGTACTTTTTGCATGTCCCCACCCTTTGTCATACCAGCGACTTCCATAATTATTAAGCTGGTAAAACATATGGTAGGTTCCATCCTTATAAAGCAAACCGTTGGGATCATTAATCCAGCCTCTTGCATTCGTGAAATGATACCTTGGTCTATGTTCTTCCCGATAGATCGGCGTTTTTTCAATCGGTCTATCACGAAACACACAAGTATTTTCCGCTCTTAAATCATCTTTTTCTCCTTCATGGAGGATCCGTATGGTTTGCCCCATAGTAAAAAGAGCATCATAGTATACCCAGAAATCCGGCTCCTCCCTGGTAAGTTCTAAGCTAACCACAATCGTATAATCCGGCAGTATTAATCTGGTTTTCACAGGTTTTGCTCCACATTTTATCGGAAAGCAAAGATACCTTTTTTCAAGAAGAAAATCCATTTTGTTATCCTTTCTCTGAATCAATCAATCCGAAACAATTGAATCGCTTTCTCAAGCTTCTTGGCATTTTCCGCAAGCTCTTCCGCAGATTGGCTTAAATGTTCCACCGAACCGATCTGATTGTTTGCCGTAGCACTGACTTCCTCCGAGGAAGCAGCTGTCTGCTGCGCTACAGCGGAAATGCTTCGAATTACTTCCAACGTATCCTCTTTCGCCGCTTCGATTTCCTTAACGCCAACGGAAATGTTATTTAGATTGCCTACAAGATTACCTACATATTGATTAATATCTTTATAGGAGTTTACCGTTTTACTTAGAGACTCGGCCTGCGACTCCACAATATTTTCCGCTTGCTTTGCAGCGTCTACGGTTGTTTTGGTTTTATCCTGTATTTTGGTTACAATACTTTGGATTTCCTTAGCTGCATTTAAAACCCCATCCGCTAATTTTCGGATTTCTTCCGCCACCACAGCGAATCCCCGTCCTGCTTCCCCAGCTCTTGCGGCTTCTATGGATGCATTTAAGGACAGTAGATTCGTCTGTGCCGCAATTTCATTAATAATCTTTACAAAACTTCCAATCGTATGGGTTTGCTCTTTAAGTGCCTCAATTTCCGATATGACAATATTCGTGATTTCCGTAGTCGCTCTGGATTTATTATTTAATTCATCCACCGTAACGATACCTTTATCAATCACTGTTTTGGCATCGGTTGCAATTTGCTCTATCTTATAGGTGCTGTCATAAACCTGATTTATTTTATTCGAAAGATTCATCATTTGGTTTAAACCGTGTTCGGTATCGGAGGCCTGTTGAACAACCCCCTTTTCAATCTCATCAATCGTTGCAGAGATGCCCTTGGTATCCCCCAATATACTCTCCGAGGTTGAAGAAAGCATTTCTGCAGAGCCGCTTACTTTACCCCCTACCTCTACCGCCTGTCCAACCAGATTACGCATACCGCCAACCATATCGGAAAGACTAGTGGTTAATAACCGGAATTCATCCTTACGTTTTGTATCAAACGTAATCGTTAAATCCCCCTGTGCCGCTAAGGACATGTTTTTCATTAGTTTCTTAATGGCAGCAGCGATTCCACCAGCAATTGTCGTACCTATGCCAATTGCAAAAATACCGGCCAGAGTTACAAAAACTATATTTAAGCTTTTTATTTCTTTTGCCTGCCGGATAATAGTACCCTCCGGAATCAAGGCGCAGATAACAGCACCGGTATCCCCTATCTTTTTATAGAGATAGAGGTAATCCTTACCGAGATAGGTCTCATAGGAATAACCGCTCAAGGTATCTCCGGCAACCGATTTTTGAAAGTAAGGTAGTTTTGTAAATACACTGTCCTCTTTGGCATTAGTTAGAGTTTCTCTACCATCTGCTGTAACAAAGCCAATCACACTACCCTTTCCATAATTAAACTGGGAAAGCATATTCACAATTTCCGCTTTTGATACATCCATAATGATAAAGCCGTTATCATATGCCATCTTACGTATCATTGACAGAGCATATTCCTCTGACTTTACTTGAAACATTTCATCGATAAATTTATGCTCTCCTACCCATTGATAGCGTTCTTGTGCCTCTGTAATTGCTTTGCCTTCCTCGGATTGCAGATATCTTGTATAGATATCTTCCGAAGGTGCTGATTCCGTTGAAACACCGATTCCTGTTTTGCCAAAGACATGGATATCCTGAATAAAAGTATTTGCTCCCTGGGCAATAATAATGTCCTCTCCCAGAGGCTGCAGCAGCTTAACCTCCTCGGTTGAAGTAGAAAGTCCTGCCTTGCCTCGATTATAATAAGCTGTAACACTATTACTATTCATGAATTCCAGGGATTTACCCGCTACGGATTCGAGCCCCAGCTTCAGGTAATCACTGATTGCATTGAGAGTATCCATGGTACTTTTCTCATAATTTGCAATAATCGCATGGGATGATTTTTCATAAGATACCACTCCAAAAGCAGCCATAAAGATTACCGGAATTAATATGGAAAGCAATAATTTGAACCATATTCCATTCAACTTATGCAGGTAACCTCTTAGGCTGGCCAGCTTATTCGAATTTTTTTGATTGCTATCCTTCGTATTTTCCATGTTGATATTATCCTCCTGTTCAATGTGTTAGCACTTTATCTTTGGTATATAAACAAACTTATTAACGTTCTTTTTTAAGATTTTATTCCTGTTCCGGTCGTAGAAGCAGCGTTTTCCTGTTCCGCTAATTCTACCTTCTTCTCTATCATATTGGTTTCTGTTACAATCGCATCCTTAATAAGATATGTTTTCACCTGATAAGGAGATAAATGGACCGTAAATGCTGTATTTTGCACCTTCACCTGAGCGACCGTTTCCATCCCTTCACATTCAAAAAGTCTTAATACTTGCGTTCCTTTTTCACACTCCGCAAGCTTATAAGAGGATATCTGGACTCCGGCTCCGGTAACGGTAGCCATGGACTCCTTTCGCAGCCAGTGCTCCCCCGTATGATTACTATCCCCCAGGTGCTCAATTGGCATATGAAGGAAATCCGCTTCCGTAAATAACCTTTGCTTCTGAATCGGTTCTTCATGTGGTAATAGCTCCAGGCAAAAATCCCAGCTGCCCTGATCCATAAATCTTTTGTCCGGAGTAATATCAACCGGACCGCTTTCTCCTCTTGCAAACATCGCACTTCTTGAGATGATTAATCGATATTCGTTATCCTTCTGATTCATTCCATAGGCATTATTATTAATAACAGAAATGCCAAATCCCTTATCATTTGTAATGTCGGCAAAGCGATGCTGATAATATTCGGTGCCATCCTTTACCACTTTCTGTTCTGCAAGAAAAGCTGTTTCTGTTATTACCTGGTGCTTCTTACCGGCTACGGGCAGGCAAAAAGCAATTTCCGTATGACGTTCATGATTATGTATGGAGCAATTCATTTTAACAATATCACTGTCTTTTTCTAGGATATAGTCCACTACCAGCTCTGATTTTTGATAGAGCAATGTACTGCGCAGAACCGTTCGAAGAAAATTTGTTTCGATTAATTTTATATTGCTGGCTTCAAAGATACCTTCCGACTTTTCCTCTAAAAGTTCGCCTCCCCAGGCGCCACGATCATCATAGAATACTTTGAAAGCAACTTTGTCTGCCAACAGCTCAATTCCATTTTTTATTATGGAGGAAGGACACCCGGTTTTTTCATCGATTGTTACAGTAAGAATTCCATTCGATATAAAATTTTTTTCAACCATCATCCGGTTTTTTACTGGTTTAAAACTCGGTCCTTCCTGAAGAACCCGGTAAACCGCATACCCCATAGGAGGAACCTCAGCTTCAAATAGAATACTTTTTCTTGCCTCATCCCGTTCATTATGACGATATCCAGATTCCGCATAAGGGATTTCTTCTCCTGTGGTATCCCGCATTCTTACTTGTTTGCGGCCTGCGGAGGAAACATAGACATCCGTACAAAGAACACCATGATAAGCCTTACCGGTCGGATTTACCAAAACCAATGGGAAGCCATCTCCTCTGGTATCAATATGATTGGCAATTCCTTGGATTCCATTGGCAATCGTATTCCTTGCAGTTGCAATTGCATACTGAAATTCCTGGCAGGCTTCGTTTCGTGCTGGTTCTATACTGGTTCCGGATAAAATGTCATGAAATTGATTGAATAAAGCCATCTTCCAGGCTCTTTCCATATCTTCCTTCGGATACCGGTACGTTCCGCCGCTTAGTTTCACCGCAATCGCGCCGATTGCCTCTGCTTTAAGCAAACTCCACTCTGCTTGGCGGTTTAGCCTCTTAATTTCATTATCCGAGCTATAGCAGCCCATGAATATTCTTCCCAGTTCTCCCTGAAATTCTGTTAAATGTTCTTTTTCAACCGTACCAAAGAATTCCCGCATGGTCGAAAAATCAATTGCATCCTCTTTGTCTTCCTCCCGAAGTTCGTAGATCGAACGAATATTATCAATGGTAGGTCCACCTCCATGATTTCCGACACCATAGAACACAGCCATGCGGTCATAACCATAGGAATGCAGTGCTTCCTTACTTTCCTTTAAATTATACGCAATCCCCGGCTTTGTCCAAGCAAGGTATTCGCCACCGATACGTTCCGCAGTTACACTACTTCCATCCGGCGATTTCCATACAAAAACAGGAGGAACTGCAAGCTTTGTCTTATCCGGGCGGTTAAAGAGATAATACTTCATACCACAACCGGCAAGAATACTGGGTAAATTGGATGTATGCCCAAAACTGTCGACATTATAACCGACCACCGGATCAATCTCAAAGTTCTCTTCTACAAACCTTTTACTGTAAAGAAAATGTCGTACAAAGCTTTCCCCCGCAGGCAGAATACAATCCGGTTCTACCCACATCGCCCCGGCAATCTCCCATCTTCCTTCCTTTACTTTCTCCCGAATTCTTTCAAATAAATCAGGGCAGTTTTCCTTTACCCATGCCAAATAGGAAATGCTGCTCATTGTAAATTTAAAATCAGGAAATTCGTTCATTCTGTCTAAAGCAGAGGAAAAAGATGATTTCACCTCCTGCATTCCTTCCGCTTTTTTCCATAACCATACTGGGTCTATATGGGTATTACCTATCATGTGGATCTTACGTTTACACATGGGAATTTTCCTCCTCATTTTGTATTTAATCGTTGCACATCTTTTTTAGCGGGTTCCTACATAAAAAGGCAGCCTGTTTATTTTTCATACAAGTGAAGATGTAAAACCAAATCACTTGTTGAAGAAACAGACTGCCTTACAAAGACAATGAAGCTAAGTTACTGATACAAGCTTATGCTATGCTATTTCATAATAACAAATACCGACCGATATGAAATTCTGCCTTCGCAAAGTGCCTGCATAGATAACTTCAATTATTTACCAAAGATGAATTTTTCTTCTTCTATCTTAGCTTCAATTTGCTCCTGAGCAGTATTCAATGCTGCTTCCACATCGGTTGCAGTATAGTTTTTAACAATGGAGTCAACTGCTTCCGCCATAAATTGTCCTGCATTCGGTGCATATGGGTGTCTGCGTGTTCCATTCGTATTCTCCATCAGAGCAATTGTTTCTTTCCAGCCTACAGAAGATGCCATTGCCGGATTTTCATTTGCTTCTGTACTGCACATAACGTCTTTCTGCTCCTGTGCCCAGATAGCTGCACCCTCCGTTGCCATAAATTCAGCTAACAACGTAGATTCCTGTGGATTTTCAGCTCCATAAGGTACGGTACATACAAAACCGCCGCCCCAAGCTGCCGGTTCACCAGTAGGATTGGAAGGTCCTGCAGGATAAGCAAATACGCCATAATCAACCTTAGCTTCAGCATTATATTTTTCAATCGTTGCGATATAGTTACATACCTGTCCAATCATAGCCACTTTACCGGAAAGGAAAAGATCCTGTGCTCCGCCGGCATTTGCTGCCATAGCCTGCTGTACTAAATCCTGACCGTACATATCCGCATAAACCTTCATATGCTCCAGTGTCTCAATGTTTTGTTTGCTGTTTGCTGTAGGTAGATTTGGATTCATAGGGTCATCAAAGTTGCCGCCGCCATTGTTAATTGCTAAGGTATCAAATCCAAAGTTTCCAAGTACCGGATTGAATGCAAGCATATAGTCACCTTTGCCCATAAACTTCTCATCCAATTTCTTACATACATTGATCATGTCGTCCCAGGTCTTAATATCCTCTACATTAATCCCGGCTTCCTTAAACATGGTCTTATTGTAGAATACCAAACGGGTATCTGTGTTAAACGGAACTGCATAAACTCTATCCTCATAGGTTACCATATCCCAATATTTTTCATAGAATTTCTCTGCAACACCATCGGATAGATAATCAGTAATATCCATAGCCTGGTTACGCATTGCTTTAACATTGGTATCTTCGATTGCTGAAATAACTACATTGGCTGGGTTACCAGCGGTTACGGAAGCAATCATTTTTGTCTCAATATCGCCAAAAGGTACATATACATATTCTGCAGTAATCTTCTGATCCGCATATTTTTCATTAAATTTTTGAATAATCTTGTCAATCGTCGGACGACGTTGTTCGGATCCCCAATGAGCCCACAAACGTAATGTTACTGGTTTCTTATCTCCGGTTTCCTCTTTGCTTTCTTCCTTCTCATCCTTAACTGCCTGTGTCGGTTCAGCATCGATTCCTGCCTTATCCGAATCGGTTTCTTTCTTACCTTTGCTGCATCCAACCAATGCAAAGCTTAATAGCGCCATGCAAAGGCCGAACATGATAAAACTCTTAATTTTCTTCATGAAATACATCCTCCTTTTTTTCCTTTACCTTTTCTTTCATCTTTATAAGTGTATTTTATACTTCATGTGTCATATTGTCAACATATATTTTCATTATTTTTCACTTTTTTTCATCATTTTTCACTTGTATGGTAAAAATGTCCTTTAAAGAAGTTCGTTATTACCCTTTTATCCCACCGATTGCAACGCTTTGAATAATATACTTTTGCATAAAGAAGTAAAGAATAACCGTAGGAATTAACACGATAAGCGAAGCTGCCATAAATTTTTGCCATTCCACACCCGCTGTTCCTCGGAACGTCCGAAGCCCCAACTGCAAGGTATATAGTTTTTCATCGTTTAAATAGAGCATAGGTCCAAAATAATCATTCCATGTTCCATTAAAGGAGAATACAGCAATTGTTGTTAATACCGGGCGTGCCAATGGTACATATATTTTGGATAATATCTTTAGTTCCCCTGCTCCTTCAATCTTAGCAGCATCGGAATAAGCCTGATTAATACCCATAAAGGCTTGTCTTAAAAGGAAAATATTATAGGCACTACCGGTAAAGGCCGGCACGATTAAAGGTAAATAGGTGCCTACCCATCCAATCTTTGAAAACAATACATAGGAGGGAATCATCGTTACCATTCCTGGTATCATCATCGTCCCGAGTACACATATAAAAATCGCATCTTTCCCTTTAAACTCCATCTTTGCGAATCCATAAGCAACCAAAGTATTTGATAACAATACCCCTACCAAATTACATACCGTAAGAAACAAGGTGTTCCTTAGATAAATATCAAAAGGTGCCGAATTCCATGCCTTCGCAAAGTTTTCCCAATGGAATTTCCAAGGTATTAATGACGGATTAATCATTACCTCAGCATCTGATTTCAGTGCAGTTGCGAGCATCCAAGCCAAAGGATAAAGTACTATGATGGATCCTAATAGTAAGACGATGGTTCCTATTGTCCCAGTAACTGTTTGTCGAAAATGAATTGATTCGGATAATTTTATATTTCTACTCTTCTTTGTCTCATTCTTTTTCATTTTATTCTCAACCTTAACTTTCGATTCTTCCATCATTTTTTATCCTTGCCTCCTTCATAATAAACCCATTTTTTGGAGCCAATCATTTGAATAACGGTAATCACCATAATGATAGCAAATAATATCCAGGCCATAGCGCTCGCCAATCCCATCTGCTGATCTTTCATTGCCGTATTAAACAGATACAAATTATAAAATAGCATTGAATTATTCGGACCGCCGGTTCCGTTTGCCATAATATAAGCAGAATCAAATACTTGGAAAGCTCCGCTGACGCCGGTTACTATAACAAAGAAAAGTGTAGGAGAAATCATGGGTAACGTAATATGTAAAAACTTTTTCATTCCTGTTGCTCCGTCGACAGCGCCGGCATCATACAATTCCTGAGGGACTGACTGCAGTGCCGAAAGAAGAATGATTGTATTACCGCCAACTCCCCATAATTTCATTAATACTAAGGAAGGCTTCGTCCATTTTGCATCAAACAGCCAAGCCGGCCCTTGAATCCCCAGCATGCTAAGTCCGTTGTTTAATAACCCCGCCGTCGGATCAAGAATCCATTGCCACAAGAGAAAGACTGCAACACCGGACAGAACCGAAGGAAGATAATACACCGTACGGAAGTAGCGAAGTCCCTTTATACTCTTCATATTCATTAAAAGCGCCAGAGCCATTGCAAATAGGATAGCCAAAGGAACACTGATAAGCACATACCAGCCTGTGTTATATAAGCTCTTCCAGAAATACTCATCTTTCGTGAAAAGATTAGTGAAGTTTCTTATACCATACCATTTTTGAACCGCTGTAATATTATAATAGGTAAAAGAACTAAAAAACGAAAAAATCAACGGAAGTGCGGTAAAACAGGTAAAACCAATAATATAGGGGGCGATAAATGCATAGCCCTTTGCATTTTCCACTCTTTGCGAATGCGTCATCTTTATGTATAAACCTTTTTCAATCAATAATTTTTTGCGGTAAATCTTGCCTAGTATGAATTGGGTAAGTGCCAGCATCATAAAAACAACGGTGCCTATGGGTATCTCATACCGAATCCCTAATTGCGAATAACCCAGTTTTTCCACATTTATATTGGCACTACAGATATCTGCAATAAGAATCAGGTTAGCAGCAAAGTTCAAAGCGGAAAAAATCATCAGCAGCATCAAACCACGAGCGCTTTTATTCGCTTTCTTAGAACTTATGAACAATCCCGAAATAAACTGGGCTACAGTAAATATCCCTATGAAATACCCGCAAAAAACAGCAATTGCATTATTTGCAAAAAATTCTCGAATACCCGGGAAAGCCGCTATAAATTGTTTATCAACCTGCATGGAGTTACCAAGGAAATATAGGTAGGACCAGTCACCAAGCTGTGGTAAAAATCTTACCGGATTAAAATAAGGGATAATCAATACGGCGAATGTAATTATTGATAATAAAGTTATTATCTTAGGCATTAAAATCAAACTGCTTTTTTGGTCATTTTTTTCTTTCATCTTAACACTCCTTTAAACCCTATGAGTTTTAAATTTTCTTCTCCTATCTGATGCAATTTGTGCTATGATTTGTTGTCTGCTCCATCCCCCTTCTGCATCTATGCATCATAAATATTCATATTAATTCACTTTGTATCACTTTTTTTCACATATAGCTATATAATACAATATTTCAGATGGCAAGTCAATAGTTTTATAATCTATTAATACATTTCCATATGCTTTTTTTCGTTCCTTGTGAAAAACACCAAATGCATAAATCGGTTCATCCAAGTAAGTTATCAAATTGAATCAATACTAACTATTTCTTATACTCCATAACATTTTATGTTACAGTGATATACCGGATTGGACGATACTGCATCTAACAAAAAACTACAAGTATTACTAAAAAATGGCGCATTTTATCATTAAAGTTCACATATAATCATTTTTTGTTTACAATTATGAAAAATTATTATATACTAAAATGTGTAAATGAAATATACAAGGGGGTTTTAACATGATTCCAGCCGTTCGGCAACAAACGATTATAAATTTATTAACAGAAAATGATATCCTTTATATGGACTTTTTAGCAGAACATTTAGAAGTATCTTTCTCAACCTTAAGAAGAGATTTGAGAGAATTGGAAAAGTATGGTAAAATAACATTATTACATGGCGGTGGTGTTCAGCTGAACAAAAAATCAATTGAACTAAGTATCTCGGCAAAGCTTAATTTAAATAGGGAAGCAAAAAACAAAATTGCATTAAAAGCTTGCTCCTTTATTCAAGATAACGATGTCATCTTTTTAGATCCATCCAGTACCACTCTGCAGATGATTCCTTATCTAGTTAACCGTAATGTAACTGTGATAACCAATGGAATTTATCATATTAACCAGCTAGCTACACACCAAATTCCATGTATTATGATCGGAGGTAATATAAAACAAGCAACGAATTCTTGTATTGGACCTTTAGCGGAAACAGCACTGAATGGTTTATTTTTTAATAAATGTTTTCTTGGAGCAAATGGATTCAGTAAGAAGTCCGGAATCACCAACCATGATATTAATGAATATACCATAAAACGTATTGCTATGGATAAATCCTCTGAATCTTATTTTCTTATTGATTCATCAAAGTATAATGTTGTAACCATGATAAAAGTTGCCTCTTTGACAGATACAACGATTATTATGGATAAATCGATCCCGGACTTGGAGGGATATACAAATATCATTCTTGCATAATCCAATCTTTGCTGCTGACGATTAAGCTTTCCTAAGTATTATCTTATAGGTTGCCACTTCCCAGGGGTTTAGATGGAAAGAAGCAAGATGATTCTGAATGAAGTGAATTTTCTCAATTGGACGTTCTTGATGATCCGTTTTCAATAACTGCGCTAGTTTTCTTTCGCCAAAAGATATCTCAATATCTCCGGAATATCCACCGGTTTCCTGAAGACGTATGATAAACCCCTCTCCGTCCTTTGATCCTCGGATTGTGGAAACTACAATATGGTTCGAATGAACCTTTAATAAACTGCCTCCCCTGGGATCCTGATAAACTTTTGGAACATCTTTTCGAAATTCCTGATAACTCATCCTTTGAGCGATAAGGCCCTGCCTTCTGATCCAGCCGAAACGATATGCCTGCTCAAACGGAATAGAACGATCCGAAGTTATATAATATCGAAATCGTATTTTACCGCCTTGTTTCCCTTTATAATTTACGCGCCAATAATTATTTAGTACGTAGGAATAGATATGATTTCCTCTCGTCTCAAGGTCACTAATCCATTGGCCCTTCACCGGTGTTCCTACCGTAAATAGAAAGGCATCCGGGGAAGCTATTTGAACATCACATTGGTCATCCCGTATTAATATGGATGTTTGCAGCGGAAGCCATTCTCTGCACGCTCCCGGTAATACATCTTTCTGCCAATCAACCCATCCGATCTGACTATCCGAAAGTACATCCGCACACTCTGACAGATGAAATGGCAAATCAACATATACCGCTTCCAGTTCCTCCGTTTCGTCTTTCTCATAGCGGTACTCCAGGCATAGATTTTTTTCGTTATTCGGAAGCGTATAAACCACTTCCATATTTCCCAATACCGCAGTACCCGAGAGGATAATGCTGCTGCCTACCGCGGATATTTTTCTTACCGCCTTGACCGGTGAAAAGCAAGGGATCATTTCCGCTCCTTCACGGCTTAAGCCCGGGCGGTTTCCTAATAGGGTAGTTCCCTCCCCGCCGCGAGCATATAGAACCTTGCCAAAGGAAGTGCCGGAACATAATTCACGATTTAATTCTTTATCATAGAAGGAAGTGATGCTTCCGGATTCCGTATCAATGGAAACCGTATACCACCTATTTTCGATCGAAGCAGTACCTTGTACTGCGGATTCCTGATACTTTCCGCTAAGGTCATGAAAGGCTTCCTTTCGCAGTAAATATCTACGATAGGAAAAGGATGGTATCGGCTCTACCCATAGTTTTGCTACAACCTGTGTCTTCGTTCTACTGATTTCTTCCCATCCTGCTTCTATTCCCTTGGTATCATATATGGTTTCTCCCTTGGCAAATTCGACCGTTACATACCCCTGTACAGGAAAACTATAAGGATTATAAACAACGATTTCTCTCGATTCATTATTCCACATTAAGCTAATTCGAGTTGCCGCCTGCGTTAGCAAACGATTTTTCCACTGAATCGCCTGTGAAGCCATATGACTCTTTACTGCCCATTGATCCATTTGCAGTAAGGAATCTGGATCACTGCCGGATAGGAATGCACCCCAAGTATGCTCCTCATATAACAGCACCTGCTTCCATGCTTCCTGGTAATTTTCAAACGGGAAACGTAGCTGAGGCTCGTAAAACATAGCAAGGGAATCTAATATCTCAGCACAACGGATTCCCGCATCTGCTTGCCTTACAGCAAATGTTTCCAGAACACTGGAGGCTGCTCCGTCTTCCCAGTATGCACCTTCATCACCGGAATACTCTTTAAAGCGGTCGGAAAACTGTTCGACATATTCAAAAAAAGAACTTCCGTTCGATGGTATTAGCTTCGGATAGACAACATCTTTGCCCCATTCTGCCAAAAAAGCAGCTGTACGAGTATCCATGTCGGTATTATCCGCTTCCTGCCCATATAAGATTACCGCATCCGGAATATAATCTTCTCTTTCATAATCCATGAGCCACATCTCAAGCCCGGTTTCCGCTGCTTCCTTAGAAGCAGGCGATCCACAAACTTTTTTCAACTCACAATACATTCTTGCAAGCCAGGTTAAAATTTTACTGCCATCCGGTGCTTTCCACCAGAAAGGACTATGCCTATGCAATCCTCCATTAAAACGGAACGGACCACGATCCTGGTTGTCTGCGTGAAGTAAATATTTTACCCCGCTCCCCTTAAGCACCGCAGGATAGGAACCGGTTGCAGATGCAACATCCACAATATCTGCACGATCTGCTTTAAGTCCATAGGGCCCTAATACACTTGCCGTATAGTCTCCATTATGAATCAATGCTTCTAAGGAGGGCAGCCAAGTCAATAAGTCCACATAGTTCAAAGGTATGCCAAGCCTTCCCTTCCGAACCGCTGCAATTAATTTTTCTTTCTGCTCCGTGCTTCGTGAGTTTAAATATTCCTCCAAGTGCCAAGTGGAATCAATAATATAAGAAAACGAATCTGCATAATCTCCATGGAGCAAATCAAGTGCTGTATCAATATTACGGCACATTCTTTCCGCC
>DOWG01000029.1 GCA_003519685.1 Lachnospiraceae bacterium | reverse complement strand
TGGTACTTTGGCTCCGTATTTTGGAGCCTTATGTACCGCTACGTAATGCAACTAAGCGAAAGCGTCTCCAATTCGGATACATTTGACGAAATCATAACACGGTATATAGGATGGGTGTGAACAGTAACATCTATAAAGAATCTATAAGCGAATTGAATTATTCTCTCTTGAATAGTAGTAGACCCGGTCAGACAGAACTTCTTCCGGTGCCACATGGGTATGGTTTACTTCCCAAACCATTTGCTCCAGGCTTTCTTTCTTTATTTTTTTCTGGGAGGGCACAAGAATCACTTCATGAATCGAGCTGGGCAGAATATAAAGATCTGATTGAATATTGTTGGCAAAATCAAAGAGTAGATTACTGTACAAAAGGCAGGAAGCTCCATTAATTCCTTTCTGATTCGTAAGAATATACATGGTATGTTTTTTCTCCGATCGCTGATTCGCAATCCTTTGCTCCATCCATTCCTCCGTTATAACATCCTCCTTGCTCTGTTCGTGTTCCTCACGAAGCAGCCCCAGAATCGTTTCCTCCATACTCCGGATAGAGGCCGGAAACCATCGGCTGGTATTCTTTGCTGCATAGGAGCTCAGCTCCTCGGTCGTAGTCTTCCACTGCTTCATATGTTCATTCGTGATTCGAATTGTCCCGATGCCTTCCTCATCATCCCGAACCACACAGTGAAAGGTGACTGCCAGGTCCAGATATTTGATATGGGGTATTTGGCTTAGCAGCTTTTGATTCCTTTCAAAACTTACTAAACGGTATATGATGCATTGCTTCATCTCTTTCAGAGAATAAGTAAAATCCCTGCTTAAGACGGGTTCTTCATAGCTTTGATATAACATGCAGAGCCGTCCCACGATCTCCGGAACCGGCGTCCCCCCAAGATAGGATTCATAATAGGACAACAGATAGATGTTGGGTGCATAATTTCTTCCTTTCTTCAAAACGACAAGACTATCAAGCTCCAGTGAATTGTTCTTGATCACTTTACAGATCTGCACTTGATATTCCTCCCCCAGGGCTTCCTTTACCTTACCGCAAACCGTGTTAATAAAGGAAAGGTAGTCGAGTTTTTCTTCCATTACAACTTGAAGCATACATTATCCTCCTTATATTCTTGGTATGAGTGTCATAAGTTATTTTTAGGTTTTGATATGACTTATGGCACTCCTATCATTCTTTACATTTTTGAGTTGAATTTGATTCGAATGAAATTTGTTTCCGATTACTTATCAATGCATAAATTGTGCAAATTGATGAAGGTTAATTTTATAAATCGGCTTTTGACACTTAAATCAAATTTAGACAATTACAAAACTCTCTATCTAAATTAATCAAATAGGAAAATACAGGACTGGCAAAATTCATGAATTGAGTGTTATTGTGGATATACAAAAGGAAACATTAGATTTCTGTAGAAATGAATAAGATGAACTATTAATATGGATTATCTTAGCAGAAAAGAAGCTCATTTGCAAGATTTATATTACATATTTTTACATAAACTTTTTTTCGTTTTCTATGCATTTTGCCGGTAATCTCTTATGCTTAATGCAATAAGAACCTGAGACGGAGCATAAAATACCCACATAAATATGGAGGAAAAGCTGTAAATCATTTTATCGAGCTTTGCCGTTAAAGGAATAAAATCAGACAGGTTATAGAGGCCGACATTAAGATCACAGAGCAAAAACAAAACCATTCCTATGGCAAACAGCAGATTGCTCCGATTCTTCGGGTATTTTCGTGCTATCCCAAGCGAGCGATAAATATTCGTAAGAAAACTTATAAAATAGAACAGGGAGACAAACAGCAGCCGGTCCATTACGATTCCGGTATAATCTAATAATACGCCAATTCCTCCGGCGATTGTCAGCTGTATAGCAATCCGGCAGAGAATGCGTAAGGTAAGATTCCTTTTCTCTGCGGTATTGTCCGGCAGTTCCTCCAGATCCAGCTTAATTCCGTAAGTTTGCTGTGCAAAGAGAAAGGAAAGAACTCCATAGAAATAGTGGTGATCCTGTAACAATAAGAAATAATCTGCAATCAGCGTGAAAATGAATGCAATTCTAAGACATAATTGCTTCTTTTTATAGATACTCTTATGATTTAGAATCGTATAGAAGAAGCAAAGTATGATGACTGTATATTTAATTCTCGTGGACAAACGGACACTTCCCCCGGTAAAATCCAAAGCAAGAAAGGATCCATAGAGCAATCCCTGGATTGCTAAAAATAAGCCGGTTATTTTGGTTTCTGCATTCCTAAGCTCCATGTTTCTCCTCCATACGAAAGTCTTTACAGTCAAATATATCGTATGTAAGTGATTTTTTATATTAAATATCCTGCAGTAATTGTTCTGCCATAGCAACCGGAACCGGTTTACTGTATAAATATCCCTGTGCTTTATCACAGTTTGACGCTGTTAAGAAGGTTTCCTGATCACTGGTTTCTACTCCCTCTGCAATCACATTCAGATCAAGAATTCTTGCAAGATTAATTATGGTCTGAATAATTTTCTGATCGCAAGGATCCTCCATTACCGTATCCAGAAAACTTTTATCTATTTTAATATTATTTACCGGAAGTCTCTTCAGATAATTCATGGAAGAATATCCGGTACCGAAGTCATCTAAAGAAAAATTCACGCCGATACTTCTTAATTCCTGTATCGTACTGATCGTATAATCCAAATCAGTTAAAGCAATACTTTCCGTAATCTCCAGTTCCAATTTATGCGGATCTATCTTCGCCTCCCCAATTGCATCCTTGACAAGCTGGACAATATCTTTGTCCTTGAATTGTCGTGCCGATAGATTCACTGCCATATGAAGGTTCGGATATCCTGCATCCTGCCAGGTCTTTAGCTGCATACATGCCGTTGTAAGAACCCATTTTCCTATCGGAACAATAAAACCGTTTTCCTCTGCATAGTTTATAAATTCACCCGGTAAAATCAGTCCCCTTGTTGGATGATTCCAGCGAAGGAGCGCTTCAAATCCCACAGCTTTTTTCTTGGTCAGATCCATTTGCGGCTGATAGTACACCTCAAATTCGTTCCGGTCCATTGCTTTTCTAAGCTCCGATTGAATTTCTAATTTCTCCGTAAGCTTTTGGTTAAAGGAAGCGTCAAAATAGGTATGGGTATTCTTCCCGTTTGCTTTTGCAACATACATAGCCGCATCACCATTCTTCATCAATGCCTGAGAGGTCTTTCCATCCTTAGGAGCAAAGGCAATTCCTATACTGACCGTAACAAAGTACTCTTTGGTAGATAGAACGAACGGATAGGTGAATACATTGCGGATTTTCTTGACTTTATCTTCAATCTCGGAGGTGTCATTCAGATTCTGAATCATAACGCAGAATTCATCCCCGCCAATTCGAGCCAAATAATCGTTGTCGTCCATAACCTGCTTTAAGCGATAGGTCACATCAATTAACAGCTCATCCCCGTAGGAATGTCCTTGCGTATCATTGATGTTCTTAAAATTATCAATATCGATATCCAGTATAGCAACAATTTCCTCACTGCGAAGCGTAAGCATGACGTTATCAAGCATCTCGGTGAATGCAATCCGATTCGGAAGCTCCGTTAAATAATCAGTATATGCAAGCTTCTTCATACTTTCCTTGTTTTTATTCAACTCTTCATATTTTACCATAAGTTCGTTAAGGGAGGCCTTTGACAAATCATAGGTTTCCGCTAATTCCTTATTCTTATCGGATAAAGACTGCTTATCCTGTTCCAGCAAATATTGGGTTTTTTTCGCTTTTCTTAATCGGACATACATGCTAATTAATAGCAACAAAATTGCTGCAGCCGTAGCGATCATTGCATAGCCGGCGGTTTGACTTATATAATATCCCATAATTCCTCCAATACGTTCCCCACATGTTTTATTTCATTCATTGTTTTGTAAATATTGATCAATCCCCTTGGCAGCTGCTTTACCGGCCCCCATAGCCAGAATCACAGTAGCAGAACCGGTGACTGCATCCCCTCCGGCGAAAACCCCCATCTTCGTCGTCTGGCCATTCTCCTCATCTGCTATGATGCACCTGTATTTGTTTGTATCCAGCCCCTTCGTCGTAGAAGAAATCAATGGGTTTGGACTGGTTCCCAATGCCATAATTACAGTATCTGCTTCCAGAACAAATTCAGAACCCTTCTTTTCGATCGGCTTTTTCCGGCCGGTTTCATCCGGTTCTCCAAGCTCCATCTTGACGCAGCGCATACCGCATACCCAGCCGTTTTCATTTACAAGGATCTCCTTCGGATTCGTGAGCGTCTGAAGCTTAATTCCTTCCTCCTTGGCATGATGGACCTCTTCCGCTCTTGCTGGAAGCTCTGCTTCGCTTCTTCGATATACAATGGTTACGTCTGCTCCCAGACGGAGCGCGGTTCTTGCGGCATCCATTGCCACATTGCCACCGCCGACGACCGCCACTTTCCTGCCGGCAATAATCGGTGTATCATAACTGTCATCGAATGCTTTCATCAAATTACTGCGGGTCAGATACTCATTTGCGGAAAATACGCCGTTCGCATTCTCCCCCGGAATTCCCATGAATTTTGGAAGTCCGGCACCGGAACCAATAAATACCGCTTCAAATCCTTCCTCTTCGATCAATTCATCAATGGTTATTGATTTTCCTATGATTACATTGGTTTCGATCTTCACTCCCAAGGCTTTCACATTTTCTATTTCTGCCTTTACCACCGTATTCTTCGGAAGCCGGAACTCCGGGATTCCATAAACCAGTACCCCGCCGGGTTCATGCAGAGCTTCAAAAATCGTTACCTCATAGCCAAGCTTCGCTAAGTCTCCCGCACAGGTAAGTCCGGAAGGTCCGGCACCGATTACCGCTACTTTGCGGCCATTCGTAGCATGCGGTTTCTTTGGCTCGATTTTATTCTCCCGTGCCCAATCCGCAGCAAAACGCTCCAGTTTTCCGATTGAGACCGGCTCTCCTTTGATTCCGCGGATACACCTTTGTTCACACTGGGTTTCCTGGGGACATACCCTGCCGCAGACCGCAGGGAGTGCAGAATATTTACTGATCTCCTGAAATGCAGCCTCCATATTTCCGTTTCCGATTTCTTTTATAAAGCCGGGTATGTTAATGGATACCGGGCAGCCTGCCACGCATTTTGGATTTTTACATTGAAGGCAACGGGATGCTTCCTGTTTTGCTTCATCGAAATTATAGCCATAGCAAACTTCGTCAAAATTCGTTGCCCGGACTTTCGGGTTTTGCTCCTTTACCGGAACTTTCTTCAACACGTCCATCTTTTTCCATCCTTCCAAGTTATATTATACTTAACTTTCATGACATTCGCAACCGGGATGATGATGGGTATCGCCTTCCGTTTCACGCAGCATTGCCCTTCCTTCCTGAGATTTATACATTTGAGAGCGTTTCATCGCTTCGTCAAAGTTCACCAGGTGTCCATCAAATTCCGGTCCATCCACACAGGCAAATTTAATTTTACCTCCAATCGTCAATCTGCAAGCACCGCACATACCGGTTCCATCAACCATAACAGGATTCATGCTGACAATCGTCTTAATTCCCAACTCCTTTGTCAGGATACATACGAATTTCATCATAATCATCGGTCCGATCGCCACAATGATATCATAGTGTTTTCCTTTATTTTCAATTAAGTCCCGAATACAGTCGCAGACATTTCCATGAAATCCATACGAACCGTCATCGGTACACAGATATAGATCCTTAACCTGTTCTTTTATTCTATCTTCGAGGATAACGAAATCTTTATTTCTTGCACCAATAATGCAATCCGCCTCATAACCATTTTGCTTCAGCCATTTTACCTGCGGATATACCGGAGCAGTCCCAACGCCGCCGGCTACATATAATATTCTTTTCTTTTTCAGTTCCCCGCGCGGCATATCGATTAATTCCGATCGGCGGCCGAGAGGCCCGGTAAAGTCTTCAAAAGCATCTCCGGCTTCGTACTCTGCCATACGTTTTGTAGAAGAACCAATTGCTTGAAATACAATGGTTACCGTTCCGGCTTCTCTATCATAGTCGCAAATAGTTAATGGGATTCTTTCCCCCTTTTCATCCATCTTTACGATAATGAATTGTCCGGGGTAACAGTGCCTGGAAACCCTGGGAGCTTTGATGTCCATTAGATAAATCGAATCCGCCAAGCTTTCTTTCTTCATAATCGTATAATTATACTTGTCTGCCATTTCTACTTATCCTCTTTCTTAATAACATTTTCGCTAATGTATCGAACAAAAAAATCGTTAGCTTATATTATATGATATATATCCTGAAAAATCCAGCACATTTTTCGCCGGCAGGGTGTATCGACCGTTTTTTCNNCTTTTCTTAGTTCTTTTGGTATGCTGCTCTCTCTTTTGCTGCAATTAATTTCGTAAGATACCGTTCATAATTGGCTTCTTCCTCCGCAAGATTTGCGCCGATACGTCCCAGCCGGTCACATTTGCTGAGCAAGGCAATGTCAAATATATCAACTTTTTTCAAAAGGTTTTCCATATTCCCATAAGGAAGATTCTTCAGAATATACAGCATATGCATGTGGTATCTTACCAATCCGGCGACGATTTTGATAAACATTTCTTCCTCTGTCAACTCTTTCAAGAACCTGAAACATAGGTCTGCACCGACGATATCGTGATCATAGGAGGTGATTCTTCCTTTTCGCCTTCGTGTAGTAACCGGTTTTCCTATGTCATGTAACAGAGAAGCCCACATAAAGGCTTTGGGATTCTTACTCTGCTCACTTACCCTGGCTGCTTCATCCACCACGAGCATGGTATGATTCCAGACATTTCCCTCCGGATGATATTTCCTTGACTGCTCCGTCTGCTTTAATTTCAGCAGCAGTGAGAATGGATATTCCCTCCACGCAGGGTCCTTCGATAAAGTGTCCAAATAACAGGAAGGAACATCGTCCTGCAGGAGATGTTCCGTGATTTCATAAAATAATTCAAATTGTTTCTGATCTGCCATAGATACCTCGGTTCTATATTATGCTTGCTTTTTTCTTACCGGATTTTGCTTTCCCCTGAATCTCCGGTACCGGTGCCACATTGTTCTTAGGAATGTTCATTTTCTGTCTTCCCTCGGTTCCATGGGGTGCTTTGGGATCGGGTCTTCTCATTCCTGCTTTCGCCATGTTGAAACCTCCTGTCTAAACATCATTGTGCTGAATCGACTGTTTTTTCGCATTTTTATTGTGATTCTGGTTCTCTCTGGTAATTGGAGTATTACCATTCGCTTTTGCCGTCCTTGCTTTTTTATTATCCGGCTGACTGTCCTTCGGCATAATATCTCCTCCTTAAATGGCTGAACTTCGCAGTTATTAGAAAACGGATTGCCAGATGAAATCCGCTTTCCAGCATAATTTTAATTGACGGATTACGTTCTTAGTATATGCCATCGGACCATTCATATCCGAAAACAGAATTGCATAAATTCTCTAAATCTGCAATTTTCTTGTCTTTATAACCCAAGCTCTTCATACGAAGTGATTTGGGACAGATAATAATTTGAGAAGCGTTTGTCAAAAGACAGATCCGTTCCAAACCAATTTGGCGCAGCGAAAGCATCCGCTGCTTCCTCATTCGGAAATTCTACTTCAACAAAAACAAGTCCTGCAAGAGCGCCTGCAAATACATCCAGCTCTGCAACCAGTCCATCCTCTAAAGGAATTAAATAACGGGTTTTATAAATCATATTACCTTCTGTTTTTTCCTTTAAGGTTAAAAAAGCTTCTTCGGTCAATGCAAGCTCGGTTTCCTTAAGTACGATCGCGCCGCCCACTTTCTGCTTTGGAATTCCTTCCTTCGATTTATAAGTTAGTATATAATCATCATTGCTCTTTCTTATTCGAAGAATTGGATTATAGCAGAGATATCCTTGTTCGATTCTCTTTTTATTATATTGCTCTAAATTTTCCGGTATTTCTTTAATCGCGTATTTACGTTCAATTTCCATATCAAAAGCTCCTTTTTTGTATAAGAATTTACATTCCGCAGATAATAAGTACATGAAGAAATGTTTTGCTAGTAATTTTATTATTTGCGGCCTATGCGGATGGTGTATGGAATGTTTATGGACCGGAATGGGATCCATTAAAAACCACCGCAAGGACAAAACTCTATCCTGTCATACATCCATCTGGATGTTCCCCATCTACGGCATGGCTGCTTGCCTGTCACCCATTTGCCAAAAGCTGAAAACCCGGAATGCCCTGCTTCGAGGAGGGATCTATGCAACACTAATTTATATTGGAGAATTCACCTCTGGTGTAATTCTGAAAAAACACAGCGCATGTCCTTGGGATTACAGCAAAGCAAAATTTAATTATAAAGGAGTGATACGCCTCGACTATGCACCTGTCTGGCTGTTGGCAGGACTCTTTTTTGAAAAAATATTAACCCGAAATTAGCGGAATTTTAATCTTTCCGCTTATTTTTTATGGCAAAACGAATCGGTCTGCCGGTTCCTTTGTTCCTGAAATAGATGCCTGTTGCATTAAAGTTTATCACAACCATAACCGACCAGGCAACCATATCCTTAGATAAAATCAGATTGCACAGATTGCAGTGCAGGCTTGAAAGGCGGACAAAAAAGATGTATACTAAACCTGACTATTTAAGGAAAATGTAACTGCATGTTAGCTTATAAAGGAAACTTATTCGGAGGGCTTATTTGTTTTGCTAAAGGCTGTCATTTTTGAACTTATGTTAAAAAGCAAGGTCGAACCTGCCATGCCACCTTATATGATCGATTTAATTTGGGATCTGCATAAGCATGGAATCAAGCTTTTTGTCACTTCCCCCTTATCCGGTAACGAGATGCAAAAAATCCTAGAACCCTTTTCTATCGCTTCCTATATAGAGGCTACTATTCCTATGAAGGAGATAGAACATACGGCTTTTGTACTTGATCAAACAATCCGTCCCCGGGATTGTATTCTGCTTACTGCCTCCCAGGAAGGGATCGACCTCGCCAATCAGGCCGGAATGATCAGTATCGGCTATTCCGATCCACATCTTTCTGCGCCGGCCTTATGGAGGGCAGCCCTATTGCTGGAAGGCTTTGACGAAATTGATCATACTTTTTTGCAGCAGGTATATCAGGATTATCATGACGATGTTCCGAAGACTATCGTAACCACCGACCGTTTGCTGATTCGTGAATTTATCCCCTCCGATTTTGATGCTCTGTATGCAATCTGGCAGGAACCGGACATCCGCTGTTATCTGGAGGGATGTACAAATAACTATACTATCGAGAAAGCAAAGTTTACCGCTTATATTCAAAATATATATCCATATTATGGCTATGGTCTCTGGGGTGTTTTTTTAAAAACGAAAGAGCAGCTGATCGGTCAGTGCGGAATCGAGCTGAAAAACAGAAAGGATACACCAGTTCATGAAATCGGATATCTGATCGGTAAACAATATCAAGGAAAGGGATATGCGAAGGAATGCGTAAATGCAGTTATCTCCTATGCATTTGATAAGCTGTCTGCTCCGCGAATCCTTGCCGTAATTGATAAAAGGAATCTAAAATCCATTCGTCTTGCAGAACAGAATGGAATGACATATGTGGAAGACAGGAAAGGGAACCATCGTATCTGCGCTGTCTACGAAAGAAAGCCGGAGGCAAAGCCAGAGACTTAAGCGGTTTTATTTTATGGACAGTGAAGATTTTAAATAAGGAGTTTGGTATGGAAAATCGAAGAAATACAAAACAAAAACAATTAATTTTAAACATATTGAA